>JAWJLM010000078.1 GCA_040191315.1 Bacillaceae bacterium S4-13-56
AGGTTGGCTGCCCGTTCATGCTGGATAAAATTCATCTAGAGGGCACCCTTTTTATCATATTTTTTCAAAACTATTCATCTAATAAGATTAAAAGTATGTTCAACATTTACCCTCAAATTTCCTTCTCCTTACATTTTCAAATTAGATCAAAACAAAAAAGCTAGAACCCTAATTTACTAAGGTTCTAGCTTTAAAAGTGTGTTGGTGAGAACCGTCCCTACCAACACGCCTAGGAGTTTTCTTTTATAATTTCGATGTAGAATTTGATGGCTTTTAGGTAGTTTTCACTACTAACGTGTTCGTTGGTTCCGTGCATTCGATTTAGGTCCTCGGATGTGATTTGGACTGGTAGAAAGCGATAGGTATTGTCTGATACTTTGTCATAATGTTTAGCATCTGATCCTGCAAACATGAGATAGGGTGCAATCACTGCATCTTCATATACATTTCGAGCAGCTTGTTGAATAGATGTGAAAGGCCATCCATTGATGGAAGAAACACCAGATGCCTCTGTTCCTTCGATTGTTACATTAATATCGTCATCATCAATAGTATCCTTGACGTATTCCTTCACGTAATCCAATGTATCGCCCGGCATGACCCTAAGATTAATAATGGCAGACGCTTTTTCTGGTAATGCATTGTATTGTTCTCCCGCATGGAAAATCGTTGGGGCAATGGTGGTTCGAATTAATGCCGCAGATGCTGGTTGATCCAACAGAATATTTTCAATGATCGGTTCAAAGATAAACTTATTGGCAAAAACGTATTTCATCCCAAAATTCATTTCAGGTGCAACATATTCGAATAAGTCTTTTCCAGGACCCCTTAAGTCAGCAGGAAATTGCGTTTCTTCTAGTTTAGCTATCGCTCTCGCAATCCTCCCTATATTGGTCTCTGACTTAGGTTGTGAGGAATGCCCCCCGCTTCCTTCTATAGAGAGCTCTATGGTTGCAGAACCTTTCTCAGAAATACCTACAACGCCGACTGGCTGGTCTACACCAGGAACCATATTTTCCACTATGGCTCCTCCCTCATCTAAAACAAAATCAAAAGTAATCCCTCGATCTTTCATTGTTTCAGCAATGGCCTTTGCCCCTTCTTCTCCCCCAATTTCTTCATCATGCCCAAACATAAAATATAAATCGCGTTCGGGTTGGTAGTTTTGCTTCAAAAGGTAGGTCACGCCCTCCATAATCCCAATTACTCCGATCTTGTCATCAAGAGTCCCACGTCCCCATATATGACTATCGCCCACATTTCCACTAAAAGGTGGTTCCTCCCAATTGGCATCAGTGCCTTCTAGCACGGGAACAACATCATAATGACTTGTTAGACCAATGGGTGGCTTTGCAGAATCTGCACCTTTCCATTTGTAAACTAAAGCATACTCATTGATTTTCTCTAATTCCAGTTCTGCATGCACTTCTGGATAGTTCTCTTCCAGAAAAACAATAAAACGATCGAATTCATCCCAGTTAAATTTGCTCCGGTCTTGATACGAAATGGTTTGATAAGTAATTGCTTCCGACATATGGGCAATCGCTTTTTCTTCATCAAGTAAAATTTCACCAGGCTTCGGAGCAGGTTGCTTTGATTGTACTGTTACAGTATTGAAAACGGTTACAATAATAAATAATAATAAAAGTCCTCCTAGAACCGATAAAAATACCTTCCACTTTTTCATTTGACTCCCCCATTCTTTTTATCTAATCAAAATAAAGCTTAAAACACTTGCGTTGAATACAGATTCACTTTACCTTCCAATCATACTATATTTTTAAAATAGTTTGAATAATAAAAATTCAATTTGAGAACCGTCCCTACAAACACACAAGTAGCTCGACTTTGACTATACTCTAAAAAATCGTCATGGAAATGAAGTGCTTTGGCACTCAAGTTATAAATATCTCTCCTTTTAAAAATCACATATATCTCCGGAAGTTAGAAAAAGACTAAAATGAATAAAGAAAGCCCAATTTCACATAAGAAATTGGGCTTTCTTTCTACTAAATTTACCATTCATTACAAATCAATCGTGTTGGTGAGAACCGTCCCCACCAGCACACCAGCACTCTTACCACAAATGGAGTTCTTGTGCTTCTTTTCGTAGTTGGTCGCGGAAGTCTGGGTGTGCGATGTTGATGAGTCGTTCAACTCGTTCGCGAACTGTGGTTCCTCGTAAAGCGGCTACGCCGTATTCGGTAACAACATAGTCGACATCATTTCGTGTTAGGGTAACTGCTGCTCCCTGCGCCAGGCGAGGCACGATCTTAGAAACTACTTTTCTCTCATCAGATCCAGGAACACGAACTCTAGCAGTAGAGTACAAAGCAATAAAGGACTTTCCTCCTGGTGACATTTGTGCACCAATGGCTGTGTCAGCCTGACCACCGGTTCCACTAAATTGGGTATGACCAATGGTTTCTGAACAGCATTGTCCTGTTAAATCGATTTCGATCGAGGTGTTAATGGACACCATTTTATGGTTTTGACTAATCGTATAAGGATCATTGACCCAACTTCCATCATTAATAACAACACCTGGGTTATCATTAATAAAATCATATAATTTCTTTGTACCAAGAGCAAAAGTAGCTACCATCCGTCCTGGCAACAACGTCTTCTTATTGCCTGTGATGACACCTGCATGAAATAAATCTACCATACCATCAGTTAACATTTCTGTATGAATCCCAAGGTCTTTTTTTTGCATTAACTGAGCGGCTACCGCATTAGGAATACCACCAATACCAAGCTGTACTGTAGAGCCATCTTCAATTAGATCTGCGATAAATTTCCCGATCTTTTCATCCTTTTCAGAGGGAGGAGGAGATGGGAACTCAGGTACTTCATAATTCGACTCCACTATATAATCTATTTCATTGATATGAACCGTAGTATCTCCGAAAGTCCGAGGCATATTTGGGTTCACCTCTAAAATAACCACATCAGCATTTTCAACCATTTTTCGTTCGTACGTACAGCTTAAAGACAAAGATAAAAAGCCATGCTGGTCCATCGGTGACGCCGTCCCAACAAAGACATTAACTGGTCGATGGAATAAACGTTTAGTACCTGCCAGATGCAAATGGTTAGGAATGTAAGACACTCGACCTTCCTTATGAACCTTTCTCATTGTGGCTGTATAAAACCAACCTTCCATCAAAAAGCTATCTTCATAGCCAGGAAGACTAAAATAATCATAGTCTAAAACAGGTAGACAAGTAGATACCTTCACATTTTTTACTCGTTCAGCAATAGTATGAAGTGTAGATAGAATATCTCTAGGCTCTGCTGCCGCTAATGCAGAAACGACATGGTCATTCGATTTAATATGCTGAAGAGCTTCGTCTACTGTGACAACCTTACTTTTGTAAAGAGCTTCTACACTCCTGTTTTCTGTTGTAATCCCCATTACCCTCTACCTCCTCACTCTTCAATCGGGCCCCATTTGATGACATTGGCTGCCCACGCATAGCCAATACCTGCGGAAATCATAGAAAGAACGGTTCCGTCCTTTACTTTTCCTTCCTGTAATGCCAAATGAAGAGATAAAATTTGATCAATTTGACCTGTGTGTCCATAGTCTTTTAGATAGATCGTTTGGTCTTCCGTTAATCCAAGCTGCTCTACCATAAATTTGTGCATGCTATATTTAAAATGAAGGACATCCAGATAGCCTAATTCACTTTTGGCGATTCCTGATTTTTCGAAAGCACGATCAATACAATACATCCAATTGTTCATCGAAACCTCATTTAGGCGATCCTTCATATGCTTTTCATCGAATAAGCGTAGTGATTTATATGCCTCATCCAGATTATCTTTTTTAATCGGCTTTTCTGTACCACCAAATTCCACTCCTGCATCACGGGCCATTGTACCGTCAGTGATGACATGAGTACCAAGTAGTTCGTTTCGACCAAAGTTTTTCTTTAAAATAATGGCCCCTGCACCAGCTGCAAGGTTATACATCATAGACATGGCCTTGTCTGTAAAATCAACAAAATCACCATTACGATAACCACCAACAATCATGACTGTTTGAATATCGTCATCTGCAATCATCATATCTTTTGCTATTTTCATAGCAGCTACTGTTGTACAGCACCGTTGTTGTAAGTCGATTCCCCAAGCATTTATAGCTCCTATTTTTTCTTGAATATAGATAGCTGTCGTTGTTAAAGGATATTCCTTCCACTCTTCCCCAACACTCAGGATTAAATCAATTTCTGTGGGATCCATATTCGTATTCTTTAACGCATCTAATCCTGCAAGAACACCCATTTCCTGTGTCCCGTCATTTTCACCTGGAACAGCAATCTGATTAATCCCCAACTTCGTACGTATGGCCTCCTCTGTCCAAACTCCTTTGGTGGCCTCTGAAATTTCTTTGGCAGTCATTTTCTTTTCAGGAATATAAATCCCCGTTCCAACAATACCCACACTTGGTTTTGTGCTCATGGACTATTTCCTCCTTCACTATTCCTCTGAACTTAAGAGCTGCGATTGTTGACGTAGATGGTCGACCATGGCAAAAACTTCCTCTGTAAAACTATGAACCTCCTGTATCGAGCTCGCTTGAACCGATGAGGATTGAACCATCTCGTCGATTTTTTCATTCATTTGTTGCGTTGAAAGCTTTAATTCATTTAAAATTTCTGTCACCTTTTTAACATAATCCTCTGTAGTTGCAGCTAATTTTCGAACCTCTTTTGCCACAACACCAAATCCTTTTCCCTGTTCACCGACTCTTGCAGCTTCAATAGCTGCATTAAGTCCTAATAAATTCGATTGACTCGAAACATGGCTAATAAAGTGAACAACCTTATTCGTTTCTTCCACTTTTGCCTTGGAATCTTCTTCAATCATTTTCAACTGATCACCAAGCAACATCACTTCGTTCATACTTTCAGAAATGGTATTTGTTGATTGTGTCAGTTGCTCCATAGCATCGTGAAGACTATTCGCAATCTCAAACAGAGTGTTTTGGCGATCAACAGATTCATTAAAAGATACTGCTCCAACAATTTCATGATTCGAATTAAAAATGGGCATGGCTATTGAAATATAAGGAAACCCAAATACTTCTTTATCAATTTGCTTCATCATCTTTCTTTTTTCCTTAGTACACTGATAGGTTAATGATGATTTCACATGGGGAGTACCTTCTTCAATTCGATGATTTATTTTTTTCCCTGGTATATAACAAATGCATTTTTCCAAGTCTGTTACGGATATGGCAAAATCAGAGCTCGTTAACTCATTGATATAGGGAGCCACGGTCACAAAGCTTTGTAACGTCTTATCCATGACTTTACCCTACGACACTGTCGAATCTGTTTTATCTGATAAAAAGTCTATGATTAGCTGGTTCGTAACCTCTGGCTGTTCCATAAAGAAAACATGCCCAGCATTCTCAATGATTTCAAACTTAGAACTAGAAATTTTTTCATGGAGCATTTCCCCATTTTGATAAGGAACCACTCTGTCTCCTCGTCCAGCTAATATGAGAGTTTCTGCTTTAATCGATGATGTCCAGTCCTCTCCATTAAAGGATGCCCCTGCCATTAACTGTCGTTGGTATGCATATTTAGGCTGAGGAATATTTTTCTTTCCATCCATAATCCAATCGAGGACATCTTCCTTTTCCTCTTTCGTATCTAGGTTAAGAGCTAGTGAAGTTGCAGAGCGAGCATCCTCTTCCGTCGATTCCTCACCACCACCTTTTAGCATGACCTGAAGTGTTTCCGGTGGAATAGGAATGGAGTTTGGACCTCCAAAAGACGTACTACATAAAATTAATTTATCTACCCTATGGGGATATTTGATTGCAAACTGTTGAGCAATAAAGCCACCCATGGATACACCTAAAACATGAGCTTTCTTAATGCCCAACTCTGTTAAAACAGCTGCCGCGTCATCTGCAAATAACTCTATTGTGTACTCTTCATCAGGCTTATCTGAATATCCAACTCCACGGTTATCAAGAACAATAACTTGAAAGTGCTCAGATAATTCCTTTACTTGTCGATACCACATCCAGCTCGCATACCCTAAACCTTCTAATAACAATAAAGGCTCGCCTTCTCCATGTAATTCATAATAAAGTTCTATACCATTCACATTCACTTTCATCTGTACCACGGCTCCTCTACATCCTTGTAACTTCTCCGAAACATTCCTATCTAGTGTCTGATTTTCATACATGTTTAAAATTTTGGATGATTTATTTGGACTAAAAAAGCCCAGTTGAACCAGGCTTTTTTAGTCCTTTTAAAGGTCCTTATTCGAACTCAATAAAGTCAGTTTCTTGTTCAAAGATATACGCACCTGAATCGTCTTGGACGACTTTGCTCATAGCCATCTTAGTAACACCTTCACGCTTACCATCTACATAAGAGATATCTGGAGCAAGACCTTCAGTGAAGGTTAATCCATTCATAGCTTCAATAAATCCTTCCCAAGAAAGATTATCTCCGGTAGCTTTTAAACCGGCTACAAATGTTTCAGCGGCAACCCAACCTGCGATAGTATAAGCATTCACTGGTGCATCTGGAGAATATTTTGCCATAGCATCTACAAGTGGAGCCATTCCTTCTTCTGTAGCGTCAACCCAACCCATAACGTGAAGATTCTTAATAACATTAGGAGCACCTTGAGAAGCTAGTGCTAAGAAAGAAGCATCAGCATTAGAGTAAGTAGTAATCATATCTACATTGAAGTCTACTTTTTCAATTTCTTTTAATAGTCCAGAAGTTTCTGCTAATAGACCATAAAGGATTACAGCGTCTGGGTTAGCAGCTTTTGCCTTTTGGATTTGAACAGTAAAGTCAGTATCAGTCCCATTTACAGCAAGCTCTTCAGAGATAGACCCTTTTCCTAACGCAGTTAAACCTTCTTTAAAACCTTCCAATCCGTCTTTCCCTACATCATCATTACGATAGATAATAACAATATTTTCAGCACCTAATTCTTCTACTGCGAATTTTGACATTAATTTACCTTCATAGTAGTAGTTAGGTTGAACTGGGAAGAAGTTTTCTCCAGCTTCTGTTAGTTGCTTGGCACCTGTGCCGAAGTATACAGATGGAATACCTTCTTCTTGTACTGTAGTTATAGTTGCCATTACACCTGGAGTTCCTAATTGACCAACAATGGCAAATACTTCTTCGTCATACACAAGCTCTTCCATAGCAGCTACTGCTTTGTCAGGAGCAAATTCATCATCTTTCTTAATAAGTTCGATTGTGCGACCATTCACTCCACCTTGTTCATTAATCATGTCAAAGTAAGCTTCCATACCACCATAGTAAGGAGTACCAATGGCAGCGAAAGGACCTGATTGTGCACCAATTGATCCTACAGTAACGGTTGAGTCAGTGACACCTTGAGCTAGTTCTACTTCTTCAACATCATCATTCGTAGCATCGTCCCCTGCGTTATTCTCTGTGTTATTCCCCGCATCATTACCGGTATTGTTTTCAGTGTTTCCGCTAGTCTCATCATCTCCACATGCAACAAGACCGACCGCAAGAATCATCATAAAGATAAGAACCAAAATTTTCTTCATCTCTTTTAACCCCTTTTCTTATTTTAAATTATGTGCAATCTAAGCATCTGCTTAGGAAATGCCTACTTTTGGATGACTCACCTTTACTGTGAGTAATCCAGCCTTTAAATTAGTGACTTCCCAGATAGGCCTGAATAACCTTAGGGTCATCCTTAAGCTCAGAAGCCTTTCCTTCTAAAATTACTTTTCCTGTTTCCAAAACATATGCATATTTACTAATAGACAGGGCTTGTTTGGCATTTTGCTCTACTAGAAATACAGTAGTTCCCTGTTTATTGATATCTTGTATAATTTTGAAAATATCCTTTACAATTAATGGGGCCAATCCCAAAGAAGGCTCATCAAGTAGTAACACCTTAGGGTTTGCCATTAGGGCACGACCAATGGCAAGCATTTGTTGCTCTCCACCAGAAAGGGTTCCTGCTAACTGATTCTGCCTTTCTTTCAATCTTGGAAAATACCCGAACACCATTTCATAAGATGCTTTTAAATTTTTCTTATCCTTCCGGGTGTAAGCTCCAATTTGCAAATTTTCATGTACGGTCAATTCCGGAAAAATCTGTCGCCCTTCTGGTGATTGGACAATCCCATGACTTACAATTTTTTCTGGAGAAAGCTTAGCTAGATCTTCCTTTTGAAAAGTAATTGAACCACTGGAAGGCTTTAACATTCCAGAGACAACTTTTAATATGGAAGTCTTTCCTGCCCCATTTGCACCGAGTAAAGTCACGATCGAACCTTCCTCTACTTGGAGAGAAATCCCCTTGAGTGCATGAATATAGCCGTAATAAGCATGAACATCCTCAAGCTTAAGCATTTTCCTTCGCCTCCTCTCCAAGATAAGCCTCTTGAACAGCAGGATGATTTTGAATCTCTTTAGGAGTACCTTCTGCAATTTTTGCTCCAAAGTTAATGGCGCAAATTTTCTCACAAGCATTCATAACTAAACTCATATCATGTTCTACTAAAAGAACCGTAATTCCAAATTCGTCTCTGATTCGACGAATTAGTTTTGTTAATTCCTGAGTTTCTTTCGAGTTCATCCCTGCAGCTGGTTCATCAAGGAGAAGAACTTTAGGATCTGTCATTAAGGCTCGCCCAATCTCAATCAGCTTCATGACTCCATAAGGCTGACCTGCTACATATTGATGCTCAATCCCTTTAATTCCGAGAAACTCCATAATACCAAGAGCCTTTTCGCGGATTCTTCTTTCCTCTCGGTTGACCCACGGTAGGCTTAATCCTTGAGAAAGCAGGTTACCCTTGGTAAAACTATGTTGGCCAATAATCATATTTTCAAGAACGGTCATACTCATAAAAAGTTCGACATTTTGAAAGGTACGAACCAGTCCAACTTTCACCATATCGTGAACTCGATATTTCTTTAAATCTATGTTGTCTTGGAAGGTGATTTTTCCATCATTAGGTGTGTAAAAACGACTGATACAGTTAAAAACTGTCGTTTTACCAGCCCCGTTTGGCCCAATCAACCCATAGATCTGTTTTTCCTCTACTTCAAAACTCAGATTATCAATGGCTTTTAAACCCCCAAAACTAATGGATAGATTTTCAACTTTCAGCATGGCCATGTTCGGCACCTCCCTTGTTTTTATTTATTCGATTGTTTTTTCTATTTAACAAGGCGAGTTTAATCTGAGTGCCAATTCGAGCAATACCATGCGGGAAAAACATGATGACGATAATCATGGCAAATCCAGTAAAGATGGTAGAAAAGCTCTTTATTTCCGCTAAGAAGCCAATGTCCTTAATGTATTCAGGTACAAGAGCTATGAAGGCACCACCAATGATACTTCCTCCAATAGAAGCAAGACCCCCAATAACAACCATAGCCAATAGGTTTAAGGAGAGTGTGAGCCCCCATATGTTTGGTTCGGTAAATCGAATGAGATGCATATATAAGGATCCTGCAATACCTGCATAAAAAGCACTAATAGCAAAAGCAATTAATTTATATCGAAATAAACTGACACCCATTGCCTGAGCGGCATGTTCGCTGTCACGCATAGCAATAAGAGCCCGACCTGTTTTTGATTTAAGTAAGAAATGGGCAAATAAAACTAGCAATAGCAGAATGACAATAGCTAAGATGAAAAAGTGTTCCCGATCTTTAAATTCAAAGCCTAATATCATAGGAAAGTCTGCTCTCATTCCTGAAAATCCACCAGTGAATGGTTCCCATTCCTTGAACACTTGTTGAATCGCCACCCCAAAACCAAGGGTTGCAATCGCTAAATAATGTCCCTCAAGTCTTAAGGCTACTAAACCAAGCACTAGTCCGATAACCATTGGAATAAGACCTGATAAAAGAAGGCTCAACAAAAATGGTAACTCCAGCGTTCCTGTCAGGTTCGCTGATAAATATGCACCCAAGCCCATGAAAGCAGCGTGACCTAAGGAAATTTGACCAGCATATCCTAGCAAAATATTAAATCCAACTGCGATTAGGGCATAAATCACCGCCATGTTCCAAAGCGTTAACGTGGATCTACTAACCTCGGTAAGGAGCGGAAAACTGGCGACTACAATAGCGAGAACTATATATAGGAAAGGTTTATTTTTAATGTATTTCATCCGCTACACCTTCTTCCGATGAACTTTTCCGAATAATCCTGTCGGCTTAACAATTAAAATGACGATAAGTAGTCCATACACAATGACGGTCTTCCATTTTAATGAAATATAATACCCAACTAAGTTATCAAATACTCCGATAATGAAGCCCCCAACCACTGGTCCAATGAAGGATCCAAAGCCCCCTAAAACAGCTGCAATAAATGATTTTAAATGAACATCAGCCATCATTCCTGTTGATATATTAGTAGTTGGTGCAATTAATACACCCGCTATGGCTCCTAAAACGGTTGCGATAATCCAGGACATGGAATAAACCTTCGAAACATTAACTCCCATTAGCCTAGCTGTCTTCTCACTTTGAGCTGTTGCCCGAATGGCAATCCCGAACATCGTCTTTTTAATTACGTAAAAAAGAATTCCCATAACAAGTAGAGTAATAGCGATAATAAAGAGAGCGTTCGGCTGAATGATAACTCCGCCAACATTGAAGTTTTCCGCTGTAATCGCCTTTCTAAAGAAGTGTGAATCGGTCCCAAAAATGGATGTTGCCAATCCGCTAAAAATCATAATGAGTCCTAGCGTAATAATCATTTTGCTTACAAGATTTGCCTTAGATGCTGGACGAATAAAAATCCGTTCAACCAGAAACCCTAGAGCAACTGCAAATAAAATCGCACCGATAAATGCCACAGGATATGGCATTTGATGCTGCCAAATGGTGAGTGCCATAAAACTTGAGAACATGGCCATTTCCCCTTGGGCAAAGTTAATCACATCAGACGTTCTGAAAATAAGAACCAATCCAAGTGCTGCCAAAGCATACAAGCTTCCAGTCTCAAGTCCTGCTATAATATTTTGAAAAAACTCAACCATCTCCATCCTCCTTCGTCGTCCACTTTGATTTATTAGTGGAGGTTTTGATGCCTATTCCATGGTTTTTAAGAGTTTTGGCGTCACACATATACATGCAATTTTCATGCCAACATAAGAAATAATTCAAGCTTTTTTTTGAAAAGGATAAATAGATGCTTAAAGTGAGTGAAAAAAAATTTTAAATAAAAAAAATAGAGGAGAACTTTCGAGGGAGATTTGAGTAAACGCTTACAATTTTATGTAGGCAAATCCGACAAGTGTACAAAATCCGTACAGTTAGTCTGTACGGATTCCGTATTTATCTAATTTATCGTATAAAGAAGACCTACTAATATCAAGCATTTCAGCCGTTTTCGCCTTATTTCCCTCCGTTTCCTTTAAGAGATCTATAATCATTGATTTTTCTGTTTGTTCCACCATTTCCTTTAATGTTCCCTTTTTAAAAGAGACACGCTTTGATCGAGGCTTTAAATAATAAGGTAAGTGGACAGGCAATATGGTATCCCCGTCCGCTAAGTTTATAGCCCTTTCTAGGATATTTTCAAGTTCCCTTACATTTCCAGGCCAATCGAAGGCAACCAAAATTTTCATCGCATCCTTGGAAATATTCGTCACATATTTCCCCAATTGATCGGAAAGCTTTTCCACAAGCTTCTTAGATATGATTTCTATATCTCCTTCACGATCTCTTAGTGGTGGAATCTCTATAGCCATAACGTTCAATCTATAATACAAGTCACTACGGAACTCCTTATTCTTGACTTTTTCTTCTAAGTTTTGATTAGTTGCCGCAATAATTCGGACATCAATAGGAATCGTTTTTGTAGAACCTACTCTCTCAATCTCTTTTTCTTGCAACACCCGAAGAAGTTTAGCCTGCATACTTAATGGCATTTCACCTATTTCATCAAGAAAAATACTTCCCTCATTTGCTAATTCAAATTTCCCTATCTTCCCGCCTTTTTTTGCTCCTGTAAAGGCACCTTCATCGTAACCAAAAAGCTCTGATTCCAATAATTCTGCCGGTATGGCTGCACAATTAATTTTCACAAATTGCTGATGGCTTCGGTCACTAGCATCATGGATCGCATGAGCAAAAAGTTCCTTCCCCGTCCCACTTTCTCCAAGAACAAGAACGTTTGAGTTCGTTTGTGCTGCTCTCCTCGACATATACAATGCCTGCCCCATTCCAACACTATTGCCTATAATACTATTAAATGAATATTTTGCGCCCTGAATTTGCTTCAGTTTTTTCATCGCATAGTCCAACCCAGATTCTAAGATCTTATTTTTTTCAATGACATCTTTAAACTCGTTCATATCTTGAAATAAAACTAGTCCAAATCCGCAGAATACTTCCTCATTCTCATCTAATACTGGAATCCTGTGAACTATGGCCGTCCGTCCATTTTGAAACTTATGTTTCCATGCAATTTCGGGCTTTTTTGTTTTATAGACATAGGGAAATCGAGTATTGTAATCTACTTTCATGACTTCTTCCCCTATGATTTCTTCCTTGGGATAGCCAAGAAGATCAGCAAATATTTGATTAATCCAGACTACTCGAGTTTCCTTATCAATCAAAATCATCGGAACCGACACTTGATCAAAGATCTTTTCCATCATGTTGACAAAGAAATCTGTGAATAGATCCTGCTGTCCCTCATTCACTTGATATAACTTATTTTTCATGGTTTCTCCCTCACCCTCCCAGCTGAAACATTCTTACTCTATTATACTATGAATTTCTAGAAAGCGCTTGCTTAGTTTAGAAATGGAGGTGGGATAAAGTGAAACTTCAATCAGTGGCCGTCCCCACTGATTGTTAGCACATAAGGGTATAACCTAAAGGACCTTGAACCTCTTAGTTATGTGCTTCATCTACCTTATGATGCACATAACTACGCGTTGCGCTTTTAG
>JAWJLM010000079.1 GCA_040191315.1 Bacillaceae bacterium S4-13-56
TGAATAGAAGCGTTCTATTAACGCAAATATGATGACGGGAAGCAAAACCGAGTGAATAGAGCCGTTCTATAGACACAAAACAAATGACAAAAAAGATAAACAAGTAAATAAAAACCCCCTATTTACTCATTTTCCTCTCATCTGAGACAAAACCGGTAAATAGAAGGCAAGAAAAAGATAACCGTTAAATTTCTCCCAACTTCTCGTGGATCTCTTCCCATTCTTCCATAAGAGCATCCATCTGTTTCTGTGATTCCTCGTTAGAAGTCGTAAGTTCCAAAGCTCGCTCATGATCCTGAAAAACATCAGGATCACATAACAGCTCTTCATTATCCTCAATTTTCTTTTCTAATTCTTCTACAGAGGCCTCGATTTCCTCAATTCGACGTTGATACTTTCTAACCTGTCGCTTGAAAGCTTTATCATTTTCATAATCTTGCTTGGCCTCTCCACCGCCAACGGAGTCCACTGATATAGAGGAATTCTGATTTTGCAATTCCCATTCCGTCAGCTCTTTTTCCTCGAGTTTCTTTTCAACATAATAATCGTAATCTCCAAGGTAAGTGGTTGCTGAAGTTGAGCTCATTTCAATCACTTGTGTTGCGATTCGATTAATAAAATATCTATCGTGAGATACAAATAGGAGTGTTCCAGGATAATCAATGAGAGCAGCTTCTAGAACTTCCTTACTATCCAAATCCAGATGGTTAGTAGGCTCGTCCAAAATAAGAAAATTGGCTTCTTCCATCATGAGTTTTGCTAAAGACAGCCTAGCTTTTTCTCCACCACTCAATGAGGAAACAGTTTTTAAAACGTCATCTCCACTAAATAAAAAGTTACCAAGAACGGTTCGTATCTCTTTTTCTGGCTTAAGGGGATAAAGGTCCCAAAGCTCCTTTAGTACCGTTTTGGAGGAGTTCAATTCATTTTGCTCCTGGTCATAATATCCGATTTGAACGTTGGTGCCAATCTGAATCTCGCCAGATGCTGCCTTAAGTTGACCTATAATTGATTTTAAGAGAGTGGTCTTCCCAACTCCGTTTGGACCAACTAAAGCAATACTTTCCCCACGATTGATATGAAAAGTTACGTTGGAAAAAGTTGGGTTACTTGTATTCGAGTATTGAAATGTAAGATCATTAATTTTAAGTACATCATTTCCACTCTGGCTCTTGATACGGAATGAAAAATTGGCTGATTTGTCATCCGTTTTAGGACGGTCTATCCTTTCCATTTTCTCAAGCTGTTTTCTCCTAGCCTGAGCACGTTTAGTTGTAGAAGCTCGCACAATGTTTTTTTGTACAAAATCTTCTAATCGTTTGATCTCAGCTTGTTGCTTCTCAAATCGTTTTGAATCTCTTTCAAACTCATTGGCTTTTTCACTCAAATATGCGCTATAGTTGCCATGATATTTTTTGGACGATTGAAAAGATATATCATAGACGGTATTCACTATTTTGTCTAAAAAATAGCGATCGTGGGATACAATAACGATGGCTCCCTTATATCCTTGTAGGTAGCCTTCTAGCCAAGTAAGTGTGTCTATATCTAAGTGGTTTGTAGGCTCATCCAAAATTAAAATATCAGGTTCTTGTAATAATAGCTTTCCTAGAGCAAGCCTTGTCTTTTGGCCGCCACTTAATGTATGAATGACTGTATCAAAGCCAATTTGATGAAAATGTAATCCATGAAGCACACTTCGGATGTCCGCTTCGTATCGGTATCCACCTTTTTCTTTAAAGACTAGCTGCTTTTGATCATAGTCTTTTAAAAGTTGCTCAAACTGGGATGTGTTTGCAATTACATCAGGATCAGCCATTTGTTGTTCCATTTGTCGAAGTTCCAGTTCCATTTTTCTTAAGGGCTTGAAAACTTCTAACATCTCTTCCCATATGGTCTGAGAAGATTCTAGTCCAGTATCCTGTGCAAGGTAGCCAAGAGTTGTATCTTTAGGCTGATAGATTTCACCAACGTCATAAGACATGTGTCCAGCCATAATTTTTAATAGAGTAGACTTTCCTGCTCCATTTCTACCAACGATGGCAATTCGATCACGAGTCTGAACTTCTATTTTTATGTTCGAAAGGATGACATCCGCACCGAACTGTTTGGAAATTTGATTAAGCTGCATTAGTATCATTGTAGTCACCTCATTGGTTTAAGTGTATCTTATGGCAAGGCCATTGAGCAAGATAGAGGACCCTTTCCAAAGGTGGTAATAACGTAAAATTTGATAAAAACGTGTTTTTATTTAAAAAATTTGTTAAAATAAGAGAATATGAATGTAGGGAGGAGACATTTTGTCAGATTTCACACATTTTAATGATCAAGGACGAGCGAAAATGGTCGATATTGTTGAGAAACAAGATACCCTACGAACAGCGGTCGCTCAATCAAGTATCATTGTCAATCAAGAGATTTATCAGAAGATTACCAATCATGAGATGGCTAAAGGAGATGTACTGAGTGTGGCACAGGTTGCCGGGATCATGGCTGCTAAAAAAACTTCTGACTGGATACCGATGTGTCATCCTCTTCAATTAAAAGGGGTTAATATTGAATTCCGATGGGAAGAGCATAACAAGGACTATGAACTTATCATCACTTCTACTGTGAAAACAAGAGGAAGTACGGGTGTTGAAATGGAAGCGCTAACCTCTGCTTCAGCAACAGCATTAACGGTTTATGATATGTGTAAGGCTGTAGATAAGGGAATGGTGATTGGGCAAACTTTTTTAGTTAGTAAGACTGGTGGGAAAAGCGGAGATTTTCACCGATAGGACAGACGGAGGGGACAAGCATGGATATGGATTATCAAAAAATTCCACAAGCCACAGCAAAGAGATTGCCTTTGTATTATCGCTTTCTAAATAATCTACATAACCAAGGAAAGCAAAGAGTTTCATCAAAGGAATTAAGTGATGCTGTGAAGGTTGATTCGGCAACGATTCGCCGCGATTTTTCATATTTTGGAGCTTTAGGGAAGAAAGGGTACGGTTATAATGTAAATTATTTACTATCATTTTTTAGAAAGACTTTGGATCAAGATGAGGTAACAAAAGTAGCCTTAATTGGTGTTGGTAATTTGGGAACTGCATTTTTAAATTATAATTTTATGAAGAACAACAACACTAAAATAGTGCAAGCTTTTGATACAGATCCAAGTAAGATGAAGAGTGAAGTTGGAGAGGTTCCAATTTATCATATCGATGAGCTTGAAGAACATTTACAAAGAGAAGGTGTGACAGTTGCTATCCTTACAGTTCCTGCACACGCTGCACAGTCCATTACGGACCGCTTAGTAAATTCAGGTGTGTCAGGGATCTTGAATTTCACACCAGCGCGAATTACTGTTCCTAATCAAATTCGTGTCCATCACATTGACCTTGCTGTGGAACTGCAGGCGCTTGTCTATTTCCTCAAGCATTATCCATTAGAAGGATCAAGTGAAGAAGTAGAGACTGAATAGAAAAAAAGATAATTAGCTAGCAAAAAAACGTCTACTTCTAAGAAGAGCAGACGTTTTTTTATAGTATCAGAATTTATAAGTGGGAGTAAAAACGGATTCCTATTTTGAGTATAAAATCTGTCTAGCTCCAGCAAAAAAGCTTTATTGAGTGATCTTCGAAGTTTTTGCCCAGAGTAACGAAAGCTACTTAGAGCTACTTCGCAGAAACAAGTGATTTTCTTGTTTCGAAGGGCGCTTGCACTTTTCTTATTTGATTTTCTTTATTTTGAAATGAAGAAGAACCAAGCGTAGGCAAACACCAAAATCAAAAGTGGCAACAATGACTAGAATAATAGTTGTGAAATTCCATACATCTTCTGCAGTGCTTTCAATTGCAATAAAAGTGAATAGCACTCCCATGAAAAAATATATGGAAGCCATCACAAGAGGTGAAGTCTTCATTAAAAGTTATCCTCCAATAAATATAGTTTTCATCTGTTCTAATTGCTGTTCCATTCTTTCAAGATCTTCTGGAGTTAAATTGTACTGGACAAGAACGACAAAACCATTCATCATCATATGGGCAAAAATAGGAACAATGATACGTTTCGTTTTGACATATAGAAAAGCAAAAACAAATCCCATAGCTGTATAGGTTAATGTATGAGAAATGTCTCCATGTACCACTGAGAAAATTAGCGAAGATATAATTCCTGCAATCCAAAAGTTTGTTTTTTTATAGATGGACCCAAATAAAATTTTTCTAAAGACTATTTCTTCTAAAACAGGAGCAAACAAAACTGTCACGACTACAAATAAAGGGACATCACGAGCTATGTTCATTAAGGTTTGTGTATTTTCAGAAGAAGTCGTAATTCCTAGAATATAGATTTCAATATTAGCCGCTATAATTTGAGCAAAATAAGCCATGAAAACTCCTAAGATTGACCACATGACCACACGATCTGATCCTTTGGAACGAAGCATAGAATCCTCTTTCAAAGTTGGTGCGACAAGAATAAGGATAACAATGGTTCCAATAAGGAAACTAAAGACTCCCCAATATCCAATAATTTCTGATTCGGTAAGATTAAAACCAGCTAAAATAGGGTATCCAATGAAAGGGGAAAATTGCATAAGTATATAGGCTATAATGATATACCAATAACGCTTTGGCACAGATCAACGACTCCTTTTACTTCATAAATATCCGATGCTCACCATTGCATCGCTATTCTCATTCTACGTATTGTATCATAGAATGATTCATCTAGAAAAATATTTGGTTGAACCAATCTTTTTTTGACCATACTAGAAAAGGTGTTCATAAGCGGGTGAATTTTGTCGAAAAAAAATTCTATTTTCTAAAAAAAATTAGATATGATTACTTGCAAAAAGAACATGAATTCATTATTATAAGAATTGGTATTAGCACTCGCTGTTAGTGAGTGCTAATAATAAGACAAAATAGATTATTCCATTAAGGAGGGTGTCCCAATTGTTAAAGCCATTAGGTGATCGAGTTGTCATCGAGTTAGTGGAACAAGAACAAAAAACTTCTAGCGGAATCGTGCTACCTGATTCTGCAAAGGAAAAGCCACAGGAAGGTCGTGTGGTTGCTGTAGGTAGCGGAAGAGTAACTGAAAATGGAGAAAAAGTAGCTCTTGAAGTAAAAGAAGGCGATTCTATCATTTTCTCTAAATACGCAGGTACTGAAGTGAAGTACGAAGGTAAAGAATACTTAATTTTACGCGAGAGCGACATTTTAGCAGTTATTGGTTAATTGCTAAATCTATATCATAGAACATTGAAGGAGGTCATCATCCATGGCAAAGGAAATTAAGTTTAGTGAAGAAGCACGCCGTGCTATGTTGCGCGGAGTAGATACTCTTGCAAACGCTGTTAAGGTAACTTTAGGACCAAAAGGACGTAACGTCGTTCTTGAAAAGAAATATGGTTCTCCTCTTATCACAAATGATGGAGTAACTATTGCGAAAGAAATCGAACTAGAAGATCATTTTGAAAATATGGGTGCTCAGCTAGTAGCTGAAGTTGCTTCTAAAACAAATGATGTTGCTGGGGACGGTACAACTACTGCGACCGTTCTAGCTCAATCTATGATCCGCGAAGGATTGAAAAACGTAGCATCTGGTGCAAATCCAGTAGGCGTACGTCGTGGAATTGAAAAAGCTGTTGAGCTTGCTGTTCAAGAGCTAAAAGCTGTTTCTAAGCCGATTGAAGGAAAAGACTCTATCGCACAAGTTGCTGCTATTTCTTCTGGTGATAACGAAGTAGGTCAACTTATCGCTGAAGCTATGGAACGTGTGGGTAACGATGGGGTTATCACAATCGAAGAATCTAAAGGATTCTCTACTGAACTAGAAGTAGTAGAAGGTATGCAATTTGATCGTGGATATGCTTCTCCATACATGGTTACTGACCAAGATAAAATGGAAGCTGTTCTCGAAGATCCGTATATTTTAATCACTGATAAAAAGATTGCAAGCATCCAAGAGGTACTTCCTGTTCTTGAACAAGTGGTACAACAAGGTAAGCCATTATTGATGATTGCTGAGGATGTTGAAGGGGAAGCTCTTGCAACTCTAGTTGTAAACAAGCTTCGCGGAACATTCAATGCAGTAGCTGTTAAAGCTCCTGGATTTGGTGATCGTCGTAAGGCTATGCTCGAAGATATCGCTGTTCTAACTGGTGGTGAAGTAATTACAGAAGATCTTGGCCTTGAGTTGAAGAGCGCTAACATCACTCAACTAGGTCGCGCTTCTAAAGTTGTTGTAACAAAAGAAAATACAACAATTGTAGAAGGCAACGGAGAAAGCGACAAGATTGCTGCTCGCGTAAATCAAATTCGTGCTCAAATGGAAGAAACTACTTCCGAATTCGATAAAGAAAAATTACAAGAGCGTTTGGCTAAGTTAGCTGGTGGAGTTGCAGTAATCAAGGTTGGTGCTGCTACTGAAACTGAGCTGAAAGAACGTAAGCTTCGTATTGAAGATGCCCTTAACTCTACTCGTGCTGCAGTAGAAGAAGGTATCGTATCTGGTGGAGGAACTGCACTTGTTAATGTATATAACAAAGTAGCAGATCTTAACCTTGAAGGAGACGAAGCAACTGGTGCTAGCATCGTACTTCGTGCATTGGAAGAGCCAGTTCGTCAAATTGCACACAACGCAGGTCTTGAAGGATCTATCGTTGTTGAGCGCTTAAAGCATGAACAAATCGGAGTTGGTTTCAACGCTGCAACTGGCGTGTGGGTAAACATGATCGACGCTGGTATCGTTGACCCAACTAAGGTTACACGTTCTGCTCTACAAAACGCTGCATCCGTAGCTGCTATGTTCCTAACTACTGAAGCAGTAGTTGCTGATCTACCAGAAGAAGATAATGGTGGCGGCATGCCTGACATGGGTGGCATGGGCGGAATGGGCGGCATGATGTAGTGTTCTCATTCTAAAAATGAGAACATGTGGTGCCTAGACACTTTTCGTACTCTACAGACTACTTCTCAAAAAAATGGGAGGTAGTCTTTTTTATGTTAATCAAGTTTGCTTATCAAGATTTTATTGAGGACAGAAAATTTAAAAACACCTCGGAAGAGAACATCCGTAATTATCAAACGATGTTGAGAGAGTTTGTGGATTATTGTCCAACTCAAGGTGTGGTAAACGTAGAGGATATCACCTATAACCTAGTTAGACAGTATTTGATGGATTGTCAGCAGAGAGGGAACAAACCGGGTTCTATCAACTCCAAGTTACATCGCATTCGAGCTTTTTTAAACTATATGATTGAGTGTGAAGTAATCAAGGAAAATCCAGCAAAGAAAGTGAGCAGACAAAAGGAAGATGTGAAAATAGATGTTTTCACTGATAATCATATTAAGCAGATGCTTGCCTATTATCGGAGAATCAAGCAAAGAGAAAAAAGTTATTATGCATATCGAGACTATATGTTGATTCTCGTTTTTCTTGGTACAGGAATTCGTAGGTCGGAAGCAGTTAAATTAAAATGGGATGATATTGATCTTCAGCATTTAAGTATGTCTATTTTCGGAAAAAATAGAAAGAAAGACACATTACCAATCACTGCGAAGTTAGCAAAAGAACTATCGGCCTATCGATTGTTTTGTGAACAATATTTCTCTGAATTGGGACAATACCTCTTCGTAAATATTAAAAATCAACCTATGACAAATAATTCGGTTACCTTTGTTTTTAGAAATCTATCAAAAAAGATGAATTTTAAAGACATTCGTGTCTCGCCACACACATTCCGTCATACCTTTTGTCATCGACTAGCACTATCAGGGATGAGTCCGTTTGCTATTCAAAAGATGATGCGCCACGAAGACATTTCCGTGACCATGAGATATGTTGCCATGTGGGGGAATGACTTACGAGAACAAGCAGACAAGCACAACCCCTTAAACGATTTAGATATATAATATAACTTTTTAAGAAAAACACTCATATTCCTTACATTCTTTTAGAAAAATGCAAGAAATACTTCTATTGCATTAGAATTTGGACAAAAACCTTGGTAAAATGTACTTATACAACCAACGGTAGCCTCCTTTTATGAGGATAGAATCCTCTTTTAAAACAGAAAGGAGACATTCAAAATGTCATACTATTTAGGGCTTGATTTGGCTACCGTACAAACAGGTTGGGCAATCGCAAGAGTTGAACAAAAAAAGATTCTGGAAGTAAAGAAGGGAACCATTACGTTTTCAAGATCTTTGTCTAGGTCGAAACGCCTGAAAGGACTAGGGGAGAGTATTAAGGATTTGGTTGAACGGTATGAAGTAGAACCCATTCTCATTAAGGAACAACCTTTACATGACCAAAGCAGAAGAATATCAGGCACTTTGTTCATGGCTCATGGTGTGGTTGAGTTTCTTTTTTCAAACTTTGAATTTGAGGATGTAAATCCTGTAGAAGTAAAAAAATTTGTTACAGGCTACGGTCATGCTTCCAAGCAAGAAGTACAAAAAAAGGTCTGTGAAATGTTAAATGTTCCAATGGAATTTGGCAGCCTGGATGAGTCGGACGCCATGTCAATTCTGGTTAAAGGGCTCTGGAATCGTAGTCTTGTAAATGATTTTTCCCTTAAACGATGACCATCTCAATTGAAAAAAGGAGACAGGAGCGTTGAAATTTGCTTTTGTCTTTTTTTTAATCTTTTAAATAATTGTAAGTAACTTAAACTCCTTTACTTTTCATGATAATATAAAATATAACCTTTGGATAAAATCAATCGAACATACTTTCTTGGTTTCGACAAAATAAAGAAAAAAATAAAAGATTTATGTTATAATTTTTGATAAAGACGATTCGGGGTGGTAATCATGATATTTAAAAAAGGCGAATTTTTCAATGGTCCGGGTGGTCTTGCTCTTGGTGCAAAGATGGCAAGAGTAGTTGATGAAAATGGACAAGAATATAGAGTGGAACACGCATGGGCCAATGATATAGATGAATCAGCATGTAAGACTTTCATTCATAATATATGTCCAGAGAAACCGGAATCGGTTATAAATAAAGATGTTCGTGAGTTGGATATAGATACCTTGGGAAATATTGACGCTTTTACGTTTGGATTCCCATGTAACGATTATAGTATTGTTGGAGAGAAAAAAGGTCTCCAAGGTGACTACGGTCCATTATATTCATACGGTGTTAAAGTACTTAAGACATATCAACCAAAATGGTTTGTAGCTGAAAATGTTTCTGGACTCCAAAGTGCAAATGAAGGACAGGCTTTCAAAAAAATAATGAGTGAGTTAAGAGATGCAGGTTATAAAATTACGCCGCATTTGTACAAGTTTGAAGAGTATGGTATTCCACAAACCAGACATAGGATAATTATTGTTGGCATTAGAAATGACTTGAATTTAGAATATAAAGTACCTGCACCAACACACGGAAAAGGGCGACTACCATATAAAACAGTTAAAGAAGCCCTTGAAAATCCTTCAATAAAAGAGGACGCACATAATAATGAGTTAACTCGTCATACACAAAAAGTTAAAGACTTTTTAAACTGTATACCCCCTGGACAAAATGCATGGTATGAGGGGATCCCGGAGCATTTAAGATTAAATGTTAAGGGTGCTAAAATGAGCCAGATTTATAGACGACTGCATCCAGATGTTCCATCATATACAGTTACAGGTAGTGGTGGAGGAGGTACTCATATGTATCACTGGGAAGAACCGCGTGCCCTAACTAATCGCGAGAGAGCACGCATACAAACCTTCCCTGATAACTTTGTTTTTCTTGGGGGAAAGGAAAAGGTAAGACAACAAATTGGTATGGCAGTTCCTCCAATGGCAGCAAAGATTATTATTGAAGCTATACTTAAAACTTTTGCGGGTATTGAGTATGAAAGCATCGATTCCAAGTGGAGTTCTGAAGAGTTTTTAGTTCAAGTAGAATTAAATCTTGTCAACGCTTAAAAATCAAAGTAGACCAATGAGGTGAAAAATATGATTTGTGAATGTGGCGGGATTTTATCAGTGAAGAGGGTTGAGGAATACCCCAAAGAGGTTAAAGATAAAATAAATTACGATAGATTATGTGATGTAGAATGTCTTACATGTGGGAAAATCTACTTTTCACAACCGTACGATTTTGGTAGAAAGTTGAATGTTGTGAGAGACTTGAAAGAGCAAGATTAAACATCTTGCTCTTTTTTAGTGCTTACTTTTTTATAAAACGTAATAGCTCCCCAACAGAAGAGAATGCCTTATTGTCAATAGCTGAAAGGAAAAGTTTCACACGTTCTTGTCTTGGAAGGTCGTTATCTATACAGTAATCCAAAAATCCCAATAAGACATTAGCGCTTAACATAATACCTTTGATATCTCTATCGGGAATAGTACGTTTTGCGAGATTGCTGATTTTTTCCAGGTTTTTTTCACCACTCCAATCCGCGGCAGTGACGTAGCCAAAGAAAGATACATCTCTTCCATCATATCCATTATAATTAGGTATATATTCGGAGGCCATATGTGAGGCTAATGATGCGGATAACGGGAATTTAGTACGATAATTTTTTGCATCTATGATCCCCATAAGAATATTTCCATACTTAAGAAGAATTTCAATTTCGGTTTCATCATCTGATAGGGGCTTTGGCCTCATCTCAACGTCGAAACCAATCACTTTAAATACTTCACCTGTCTTATCTTCGAAAGCAAGATTATCCAATTCATTTAGGTATGCCTCTACAAAATCATTGTTCAACGCATTTAGGCTATTTTGCTTTATTATTTCAGCATGCTTTTCTGCTTCTTTTGGGGAAAATTCATTTAACAATATATTCTTTAAATCCGCACTCGATAATGCATCAGGATCTGGATAATCGGCAAGTAATTCACGAATTTTGTTTTCTGTTTTCTTTTTGTTTGTGGCAGGTTTTATTTCACCATAGCTACTCGCTTTATAGCTATCAATGTCCAAACCGTTGTTTTCTGCCATGCGTTGTAAAGAGATAAGATAGCGGGAATTAAAGGGGAACCGGGAATCATAATAAGAATTTTTTTCTGAAATTTCCTTTGAATTTGTTGGATCAACTCGAAGAGCTTCTCCCCGGAAGTATTCCACAAGACCCGTGTAATCGCAAATTAACATAAATGTATGTGCAACATCACCGTGTGCAACCTCAAAATCGCGTGCTCCCTTATCTGAACGTTCCCGATGATCAAAGTTTTTAGCGATATCTTGTTTCATTTGAGCCTTTTCTTTTGGAGTTGCATTTCTGAATTTAATAATGCTATCTGTAACTTGCTGTAAATCATTATCTTTTTGTGCAGTTAGAACAAAGAAGGTGATTTCTTCTTTTGTTGTATAGTAATCCAAAATAGCCTGATTGGTCAGCTTGATGAGAAATCGGGCTGGTCGAATTCGAAAACCTGATTCAAATTTTGGACGGAAGCCAGATTCAAGAAAGTAAGCGTTAGGGATTTGAAGTGTCAATATTTGTTTTGTTACGTTTTCTCTTACTTTCTCACCATCAAGGATTTTTTTACCTACTTTTGTAAGCACTAAAAAACCATC
This sequence comes from Bacillaceae bacterium S4-13-56, assembly GCA_040191315.1. Lineage (NCBI taxonomy): Bacteria > Bacillati > Bacillota > Bacilli > Caryophanales > Bacillaceae > Bacillaceae bacterium S4-13-56. The sequence continues at coordinate 11,527 of JAWJLM010000079.1, forward strand.
ATCGTCTGTGTAAATGTATGCAAAAGTTTTTAACATTGCTGCCCAGGTTCTTCCACCTGAACCATCGTTACTAATGTTTTCACGTTTAACTCCGCGTTGGTTTAATGCTCTTTCATAGTTAAGATGAGCTTCACGGTTTCGAGACCATCTAATAGAAAATCCGTTTGTGGCATCCCATAAAGCTAAAAGTGCATCTCGATGAAATTTTGGGTCTCTCTCTGGACGGGTTATAAACCATATTTTTCTTTCTGACAATTTTACCAGCTCCCTTATGCCTTAATCCTTTTAAAGATAACTTCATAAGCATCTAATTCATCTGATGAAAGTACATTATTTAGTGCCTTTAATGAAACAACATAAAACCGAATTTCAATGAGGAATTCTCTGAAGTTTGTGGAATTGGTTATTAAATAGTCTAGGTCATTTATTGATACATCAATTGTGTAAGAAGCAATTCGAAGGGTTTCTTTATCAAGCACAGATTCAATAGAAACAGGTTGAAAGTTACTATTCGTGGTAGCATCGACGTTTTTATTTACCGCAGCAAGTATTTTGACAAAAGTAGTAATCTTCATATCTTCTAACTCATTAAAACTTCTATTGAACCAATTACTATTTCGTCCTGTACTCCCACTTATTTCGGAATGGCTTATCTTTCGAACATTAAGTTCTTTATCAATGTTTCGGGTAATTCTGTATAGTAAAACTTTATGGAGTAGTTTTATGAGCAATTCTTTTTCACTTTGATTAGGTTGATTCATGTTTTTCACCTTCCTCTCTTTATCTTTTCCTAATAAATAAATAGTATATGATGATCTGTGGTGTTAAATCGGCTCGCGAGGTGATATTTGATTACTGACTGAATTTTGTGGTCCTATATATTGAAGTTGGAGGATAATTCTGAAAAGAGATCCTTTTGAGAGAGGAGAAATGTAATTTCACAAAATAATGATTTTGTGCACAGCAACACGGGATGACAAATCTCGTGTTTTTTTCGTTCCATAATTTAGTAGTTTGGTATAATAAAGGTAATAAGGGTTGGAGGATGATGGGTATGGGTGAGAAATGGTCCTTAAATGAACAAACATTACAGTTTATCTTACATTTTGAAAAGAACACTGAATCAGGAAAAACGTACACAACACAAGAATTGGTGGATTTGTTTGAAGGAAGTGATTTCAACAAGGAACAGTTTAACTCCTATAAGAAGCCAAAGAATGGATCCATGTGGTATGCCCTCTATCGTAGTGATAACTGGGAAAGAACAAAAAGAGGCACCTATAAACGAAAATAAAAACTTTGTCCATGAATTAAGAGATTAACCAACCATTGAGGATTGAGAGGTGTCGAGTTTGAATACAATGGAGATGCAAAAAGTGATCGATCGTGCAATTAAAAATGTTTGGAATTCTAACATACCAAGGGATTATCAATCATTTTACCTATTAAAAGAGGATTCTCTGAAAAACGCACTGTATTATCACTTGCGAACCAAACTTCATGATTTTCTTGAAACGAACAACATAAGGATTTTTACTGAATTTCATTACAGGGGATTCATTGCTGATCTTGCTATTGTGAAATTGATTGATCAGCCAGGTAATAACCATCTACAAGAGGAAGTAGAATCTGTTCTTGCTATTATTGAGGTGAAGTACAAAAGAGATGGAAATGAGAAGCCTTTTGTAGCTGATGTGCTTAAAATTAAAAGGTATATGGACATAGTACCTAATGACATGACTCAATTCTATTTGGCTTTCATCCATGAAATAGAATATGAAAACATTGAAGAAGATTCTTGGTTAACCCAATCTGAACAAAATTGGGCTAAAGGTAGATTAACAGAGTTGTCAGGAAACTATGTAGGCGATGAAATGACATGGAAAATATTATCCCACAATGGCATGAATGAGGGACCTATCTGGAACTATCGTTTTTCAGAAGAAGAACTAAAACAGGCGGCTTCTGGTTTTAATGAAGCAAAATACTCTCATGAACTTTATCACTATTTTTTGGATGTGGTTAGTAGGGAGACGGGTGTAACCGAAGAATTACGTGATGCAGTAAAATACTTAATTTATTGGAAACTTGGAAAGGTATCAACAACAACAAGGACTTCAGCGAGTGAGGTAAAAGAAGCCAATGGAAAGACTTTTTACGTTTCGGGTGGAACGTCTTCTCACCAAAATTTTATTGAAAAAGCAATATCAGAAGAGTTGCTTGAATATGGAATGAAATTTCGAAATAAAGAAATCTCATATGAGGATTTCAAAGGTGTAGTTGCCAATATGACAAAAACTTCTATTGTGTTGCCAACCTTCTATACACACATTTGGAAACCCTCTGAATACCCAATCCTTGATGTTAAAGTGTGGCGAACCTACAAGTGGGACAAGGGAGAGATACTTAAAAAATATACGAAACCGAAATCATGGAATCATTATGAAGAGTATACATCTTTCTTTAAAGCGTTAGTTAAGGATTCAGGATTGGAATGGAGAATTGTGGATAAGGGTATGTGGAGACTAGGAGACAAACTTAAGGTTGGTGAAATAACATGAGTGAATCACAATTTTTAGCTGTATGTAAGGATAGACCAAGCGATCCTAATGGATTTTTCTATACAGTTTATTTTGTGAACAATACCAATCAAGAAATTGAAAATGTAACATATGAAACGGGAGGTTTTGCGACATTCGATGATGAATTAGTCCAAACATCCATTCATAAAAAAGATCTGGGAAAAGTAAGCCCTTATAGTGCAGTAGAGATTGAAACAGATGATGAAGGATCCTTTGATTTTTCGATTCATTTCGATTTTCAACTTAAATTAAACAACGGGGAGATTGAAACGCAACATTTTCAAATTGGAAAGTATTTATCTGGGGGTATAAAGCCGTTTAGTCCTTTGCTGATACTGAAGAAGCATGGATATGCCTTTAGGAATAGATAAATGAAATGAATAAAAAGTGAGGGATTTAAATGATTAAGGTAAATGAGCTCATGAATATTCTTTCAAACAAGAGACCTATCTTTCAATCGGAAGCCGATTTTCAGCATGCATTTGCATGGGAATTACAAACCCAGTATCCAAAATCTAAAATAAGGTTAGAATATCCACATTCCACTGAAAATAATCGTATCTATTTGGATTTGTGGGTGAACGAAGAACCTATCTACTATGCGATCGAGTTGAAATATATAAAGAAAAGACTTAACACGGTTTTTAACCATGAAAATTTCCAACTTACATCAAACGACGCTCCCGATCAAGCTCGTTATGACTTCTTGAAGGATATTGGCCGGTTGGAACAGGTAGCACATCACTTTGGTAATACTATAGGATTCGCTATCTTGTTGACAAACGAACCTGCAATGTGGAAATCCCCAACAAGAGAAGACGTTAACGATATTCAGTTTAGATTCCAAGAGGGACGAGTGGTACATGGAGAGTTGGATTGGGGACCGAAAACCGGTTTAGGTACAAAAAAGGGAAGAGAAATCTTGAATATACAAGATGAATATCACTTACAATGGAAAGATTATTCGAACTTGGAAACAAAAAATGGGGAATTTAGATACCTGGCAGTAAAAGTGCAGAATTCAAAAGGGGACATGGAACATGTTTAAAAGAATTGAGTTTGCCAGAACACCTTGTTACGGAACTTGTCCAGTTTTTGATGTAGAAATTAACCATGATGGATCTGTAAAGTGGAACGGTCACATGTATGTATATCGGCTAGGGGAAGAGGAGTTTAAAATTTCCAACAAGAAAATAGAAAAGATAGAAGCTCTTCTCAAAGAATTTGATTTTCGTTCCTTTACGTACCGAGATCCAGATTCTTATGCAACTGATCATCCATCGTGTATAACACGAGTTGAGTATACAGATGGATATGTCAAAGAAGTTGATCATTATTTAGGGGATTTTGAGACACCTCTTATTGATGAAAAGCACACACTACATCATCTTGAGGAGTTTGAAAAGAAACTGGAGCAACTACTAGGGTTACGTAAATACATAAACCCAACTCTTTACGTGTATCATCTGAAAGTTGACGAAGGAGAGTATGTAGTTTCTGCCCCAAATGAGAAAGAGGCATTCAAGTTAGTGGGCTATACAGGTAATAGAAGACAAGGTGACATAGAGAAAATAGGTAGGGATACCACAGGTGAAATTTCGCCTTACATTGTAATGGTTAAGAAGAAAGAAGAATAGATTCAAATTCTGCTAATAGGAGAAGAATAATATGGCAACTTATTTTGGAAGGGAACAATTGGAGAACTCCCTCAATCTTGCGAAAAGACAAGAGGATATAAAAGGGATTCAAGGGGAGATTATGGTGGGTAATCTTCTGGATCAATATCTACCTGATGACACGTATTTGATTGCCCAACCAGAGATTGGCAACTATCAGCCGGATTTTCTCGTCATCTCTCCACGTTATGGGTTTCGAATCATAGAGGTGAAAAATCTTTCTTTGAACGGGATCAGTAACATTCAATCTAATGGTAATTTTGTTACGAGATATGGAAGTCGAAACTACTTGAATCAGGTTAGGGCCCATGTGGATGATCTAAAAAGTTACCTGCTGTCCAATCATCCCTATTTAGGTGACCCTCATAAAATGATTGGGTATTGTGTTTTGTATGTAGGATTTTCGAAAAGTGATTTCGAAAGAAAGTTTGACGTTCAGATCGATTCCTGGGATGAAAGCCACACCAACGACTACTTTAAATATCACCTCTTCCTAGACCAACTCAATGGACATATCGATGCGGTTTTAGGGAATGCTTCAAAATTTCCAACCAATAAAAATACACCCCTGACCACGACTCGAATGAAAGAAATTGCCAACAATGTGAAGATTGGCGAAACACAAATAAGAGAGGAAATAGCATCGGAATCCGAATTACAGGAACCGGTGTCTGTTAGCCGCCAACAGGGGGAGACGACAAACTCAAATAAGAAAGGGATGTGGGCTTTTGTAAGCCTTTTCCTGGTTATATTGTCCGCAATTGCACTTTACTTCACTATGTCCCCAAAGGATTCCACCAGTTTAGACCGTTTGGACAACAAGGTTGGTGAACTCATAACAGTAGAAGCAGAAGTTACTGATTTTTATTACGATGAGGGAAGCAAGACAAAATTTCTAACCATTCGTGATGAAACAGGTGTTTCTGATGCGATCATTTTTAATGATGTGAAAGTCCCTTATATAACCGAGGGGGAAGTCTACACTTTTACTGGGGAAGTGCAAAGGTATGACGGAAATATTGAATTAAAAGTTGAATCAGTAGAGTGATTTGGCAACGAGGGAGTGGAATAGTAGACGATTTGCAAAATAGAAGTAGGAAATAATTGGAATGGTATTTTGGACAGATATGTAGACCACCAAATATTCATTGTGAAAATGCCTTTCTGTACGGTTTATCAGGCACCGACACATCAAAACAACTGATTTTTGGCAGGGGATGACAAGATGATTTTTTATTCAAATGTGCATGCCTTTTATAATGGTATCGCACAAGAAAACTATAATAACTTCAAGATATTATCCAAGCGGTTTAGTGAACTTACAAATGGAGGATTGGCATGGGATTTTGGGAACCATACACAAAAAGAGAATGAAACCTACCAAAATACACATCATGAAATGCAAAAGCAATGTATTATTTCAATAGTATTTTTAGTAATGGCGATTGAATCATTAATCAATGACTATGGTTTTGTTCACCTTGGAGAAAAACGTTTTAATGAATTAGATAGAAATAGCATAAAAGATAAGATAAAAGATTTTTACTTTGAAGTAACAGGAGGAAATTTTCCAACTGACAAAGTTTTGTTTCAACAAATCAATGATCTGGTCTCCATTCGAAATAATTTAGTACATAGCAAAACATTAAGTATAGATCTTAATTTAATGATGCAAGACACGAAGGAGGCTGATGAAGCATTTTTCAGCTATATCAATTCTATTTTTGGAAATAGCAAGGAAAAGAAATCCAAGCAAAAACACATGTATGAGGTGTTAGATAGTGCGCACGGAGCATACGAAGATTTGATGGTATTTTTAATCGACTAGAAAATTAATTTACTTTGCTAGTGTGAATATATGTCATTAGCCCTTGATGTTGGCTCGGTTCCCATTTACGCAAAATCTCTACTGTAAGCTGCTTGTATATTGTTCATAAATTGATGTAAAATATGATTAAGTTGTAAGTACAAAAAAGTAGCTCATTACCTTACTTTACCGGGCAAGGTGAGTTGCTTTTTTTTATGGCATAAAACCTCTCGTTGTCGTTTATAAGGAGAAAAAGACCTCACAGACTTATTTGGAATTCACTTGGATTCCGTTTTTTTAGAGGGGGAAAAGAATGAGTAAGTGTTCAGGATGTGGCGATACGTTGCAATTGATTTCTGGAAATGTGTCCGTTCAAAAGAAGGGGATTAGCGTTGAAGTCATTGGGTTGGAAGATGCTCAAGGTTGTCCTAAATGTCGAACAGTAAAAAAATTACCAAAGAGAGTTGAACAACAAATCGATCAATTGATAGAAGAAAAGATTTCTTTAGGGGGATCGCCCTTTCTAATGTTGGATCTACAGGGCTAGATCCCTTATCTGATTTCATTACGACTAAACCTTGTCCTCACCTCTACAAGAATTGCTTTAATCCATTCCATTGTAAAATCCCTTAATCAAACACATCTCTTGTTCACTTGAGGAGCTTTTCAGACCCTCGCTTACTCACCCGAAATTGGTTTCCTAATTAGAATGTTTCTTGTTTTGAAGGCTATACTGCAAAATATTATTCTCTAATATTCAAAAAATTTTAAAAATAGTAAAAAAGTCATGGTTGATTTTGTCTAAAATGTGATAAAATATATCTAAATAAAGGGTGTTTTATCCTTTTTTGTAGATAAATCCACGAGTTATATAGTTCGAAAGGAGGGTGTGTAGAATAATTTTTAAGTGAATAAACGTAATCGCAAAAGGCAAACTTATTGAAAAATAAGGACGCAA
>JAWJLM010000080.1 GCA_040191315.1 Bacillaceae bacterium S4-13-56
GATGTTGACTTATCGATTCGAGATGAGGGAACCGACTCTAGTCGATAGGGGACTGGAGTTAGACATTGTTTATTCATATTTTTTAATAAGGAGGTTTCAAACATGATCGAATTAACCGGTCATTCTTTAACTATCGAACAGGTTAAAAAAATCTGTTATGACAAAGAAAAAATTCAAATCTCAGCGGCTTCTGTAGAAAAAGTGAAACAAAGCAGGAAAGCCGTGGAAGATATTGTTTCGAACTGCCGAACGATCTATGGCATTAACACAGGGTTTGGGAAATTTAGTGATGTGAAAATTTCCGAAGAAAAAGTAAACGAATTGCAGCTTCATTTGATTCGTTCTCATGCTTGCGGCGTTGGGGAACCATTTCCCGAGATTGTTTCACGTGCCATGATTTTGCTCCGTTTGAACGCCCTACTAAAGGGGTTTTCAGGAATTCGAATGGAAGTCATTCTGCTCTTAACGAATCTAGTAAACAAAGAAATTCATCCCGTAATTCCTCAACAAGGATCCCTCGGGGCATCTGGGGATTTAGCTCCTCTCTCCCATCTTGCTCTGGTCCTTATTGGAGAAGGAGAAGTCTACTATCAAGGAGAACGGAAACCAACGATGGAGGTTTTCCGAAAAGAATCTATCACGCCTATTCAGTTACAGGCGAAAGAGGGTCTAGCTTTAATCAATGGGACCCAAGCGATGACGGCTATGGGAGTGATCACCTATATCGAGGCAGAGCAATTGGCCTATCAAACAGAGTGGATTTCAGCTATGACCATGGAGGGACTCGAAGGAATCATAGACGCCTTTCATCCATATATTCATGAAGCAAGAGGATATCCAGAGCAAATCGCCGTTGCGGAAAGAATGAGAACACTTTTAGAAAATAGCAAACTCGTAACTAAGCAAGGAGAAAAGCGAGTTCAGGATGCCTATTCGTTACGATGCATCCCACAGGTACATGGCGCATCATGGCAATCCCTTGATTATGTAAAAGAAAAGCTCGAAATTGAGATGAATGCAGCTACTGACAATCCTCTTATTTTCGATGATGGGGAAACGATCATTTCTGGCGGAAATTTTCATGGGCAGCCTATTGCTCTGGCCATGGATTTTATGAAAATAGCTATAGCCGAGCTGGCCAATATTTCGGAGCGCAGAATAGAGAGGTTAGTCAATCCGCAGTTAAATGATCTCCCCCCTTTCTTAAGTCCCAATCCCGGACTTCAGTCAGGAGCCATGATTATGCAATATGCTGCCGCTTCTCTCGTTTCGGAAAATAAGACCTTGGCACATCCGGCGAGTGTGGATTCAATTCCGTCCTCAGCGAATCAAGAGGATCACGTTAGCATGGGGACGATTGCTGCTCGGCACTGTTACAGCATTTTAGAAAATACTCGGAGAGTGCTGGCGATCGAGCTCATCTGTGCTTTGCAGGCAACCGAATATAAGGGAGCGAGTCAAATGGCACCTGCTACCCAAAAACTATGGCGCGAGGCACGGAAGGTGGTCCCTTCGATCACCGAGGACCGCATTTTTTCTAAGGATATAGAGGGTTTGACGGAGTGGTTAAAGGGTTTTGATTTTGAGTGGAAAAATTCTAAGGTGGAGGCGAGTGCAATATGAGTCGTTCGGTTCGTGTGAAGACGGGTTTGGAGTTGGAGTGTAAGGGTTGGGAGCAGGAGGCTGTTCTTCGGATGCTTTATAACAATTTGGATCCGGAGGTGGCGGAGAAGCCGGAGGAGCTTGTGGTGTATGGTGGGATTGGAAAGGCGGCTCGAAATTGGGAGGCGTTTGATGCGATTGTAAATACGCTGAGGCGTTTAGAGTCTGATGAGACGATGTTGGTTCAATCAGGAAAGCCGGTTGGTGTGTTTAAAACTCATGCGGCTGCACCTCGTGTGTTGTTATCGAATTCGGTGTTGGTACCGAAGTGGGCGAATTGGGACCATTTCCATGAACTTGATAAAAAAGGGTTAATGATGTATGGGCAAATGACGGCGGGAAGCTGGATTTATATTGGGACTCAAGGAATTTTACAGGGAACCTATGAGACGTTTGCTGCGTTAGCGAAAGAGCATTTCAGTGGGTCACTACGTGGAACGTTGACGTTAACAGCTGGGCTTGGGGGTATGGGTGGTGCTCAGCCGCTTGCTGTGACCATGAATGATGGGGTTGTTATTGCGGTGGAAGCAGATCCAGATCGGATTAAAAAACGGATGGATACGAGATATTTGGATCGATCAACGGCATCCATTGATGAAGCATTGGATTGGGCGATGGAGGCTAAGGCAAATGGCCGACCATTATCGATTGGTCTATTAGGCAATGCGGCTGAAATCCATCATGAATTGTTGAGACGTGGTGCCGAAATTGACATTGTAACAGATCAGACATCAGCTCATGACCCCTTGAATGGCTATATTCCTGAGGGGTATGGACTGGAGGACGCACAAATGCTGCGTGAAAATGATTCCCGAAAGTATGTGGAATTATCCTCTCGTTCGATGGCGAAACATGTGGAGGCTATGCTGGAATTCCGTGACCGAGGGTCCATTGTATTTGATTATGGAAACAACATTCGTCAGGTTGCTTTTGATGAAGGGGTTAAAAATGCCTTTGATTTCCCTGGTTTTGTACCTGCATATATTCGTCCTCTCTTTTGCGAAGGAAAAGGTCCGTTTCGGTGGGTGGCGTTATCTGGTGACCCTGAAGACATCTATCGTACAGATCAGTTAATTAAGGAACTTTTCCCAGAGAATGAGCCGCTTCTACGCTGGATTGATATGGCCCAGAAGAAGGTCAAATTCCAGGGCCTCCCTTCCCGTATTTGCTGGCTTGGCTATGGGGAACGTGTAAAGATGGGGCTGGCAATCAATGAACTCGTTCGAAAAGGGGAGTTAAAAGCGCCAATTGTGATTGGTCGCGACCATCTCGATTGTGGATCAGTGGCTTCACCAAATCGTGAAACAGAAGGAATGAAGGATGGTAGTGATGCCGTTGGAGATTGGGCTGTATTGAACGCATTGATTAATACAGCGGCCGGTGGATCCTGGATTTCTTTCCACCATGGCGGAGGTGTTGGCATGGGCTATTCCCTTCATGCAGGGATGGTTGTGGTAGCGGACGGAACAGATTTGGCGAAAGAACGACTTGGTCGTGTGTTGACGACTGACCCAGGAATGGGAATTGTTCGACATGCGGACGCAGGTTATGAAAAAGCAGTGGAAATGGCAGAAATACATGATATAGACATCCCAATGCTTCGGAAAGGAGAACAATAATGACTTACGACTTACTCATCACCAATATAGGCCAACTTATTTTACCTTCAAAATCGGAAGCTCCTTTAAGAGGGGAAGCCTTAAAAAAGTTAAAGGTACTCGAAAACTCAGCCCTTGCTGTCAAGGATGGCAAAGTGGCTTGGTTCGGTAGCGACAAAGATGGGCGTGAGCTCTCTGCAAAAAAAGTGGTGGATGCTCAAGGGAAATTGGTCTCTCCAGGACTGGTTGACCCTCATACCCATCTCGTGCACGGTGGCTCAAGGGAAAAGGAAATGGCTTTAAAACAGGCAGGAGTTCCTTATTTGGAAATTTTAAAACAAGGTGGAGGAATTTTGTCCACAGTGGAAGCCACTCGTGTGGCTTCCGAGGAGGAGCTATATCTAAAATCTTCCCGCATTCTTGAAAGCATTATCTCTTATGGGGTCACAACGATCGAAGCTAAAAGCGGTTATGGCCTCGATGCTGAAACGGAGCTCAAACAATTGCGTGTTGCCCACCGGTTAAACGAAACCTACCCTGTCGACATCGTGTCCACCTTCCTAGGCCCTCACGCCATTCCGAAGGACTTTAAAGGCAAGGAAGAAGAATTTTTAGATCAAATGATTGATTTGTTGGATGAGGTGAAGTCCGAGGGATTAGCTGAATTCACGGATATTTTTTGCGAAACAGGTGTCTTTACCGTAGAACAATCCGAGCGTTTTATGCGGGCCTCCATAGAGAAAGGCTTCGGTGTCAAAATTCATTCCGATGAAATGGATCCACTCGGAGGAACGGAACTCGCCGTCGAAATGGGTGCCATTAGTGCCGACCACTTAGTAGCAACTTCGGATGAAGGAATTAAGTTCCTGAGCGAATCGAATACAATCGCCGTTCTCCTCCCCGGAACAACCTTTTATCTTGGAAAAGATAGCTACGGACGGGCACGGGAAATGGTAGACCAAGGAGTAGCCGTGGCTCTTGCCACCGACTATAACCCAGGCAGCTGCGTCACTGAAAATCTTCAACTCATCATGTCCATTGCTGCATTAAAACTAAAGATGACACCTGAAGAGATATGGAATGCCGTCACAGTGAATGCCGCCCACGCCATCGGTCGCGGACGACAAGCAGGAACATTGGAAGTTGGCTCCCCAGCAGACATCGTGATTTGGGACGCTCCCAACTATCACTATGTTCCTTACCATTACGGGGTCAGTCACACCAACCAAGTCTATAAACACGGGAAATTAATTTGGGAAAGGAAGAGCGCCAGTGAGCTTTACCTATCTTAACCCAACAGGAAACACAGCCTTTAAAGATCGGCATATTACTAAAATATCTGAAACCGTCCAGCCATACACAGCCGGGGCACATGGTGAAATCGGACTGATTGGATTACCTTCCTCCAAATCATCCATTTCCCTATCAATGGCCGCCCAAGCACCCAGCACGATTCGTCAAAGTCTCGGAGCCTATACAACTTACTCCAACTCAAAAGGCGTAGATTATTCTGGACTCCGAATCATAGATTTCGGAGATGTACCTAGTCATCCAACAAATATCGAAGAGACCCTGAACAGAATTCACGTCTCCGTTGACGAAATACTCTCCACGGCCGCATGTCCCCGTCATATTTTATTAGGAGGAGACCACGGGGTCAGTTATCCATCCATCCATGCTTTTCAAAACCATTTCGGAAAAATCGGCGTGGTGCAGTGGGACGCCCATCACGACGTTCGCAATCTGTTGGATGGAGGTCCAACGAATGGTACTCCCTTTCGCAGCCTAGTGGATGGCCAAATTTTGCAAGGAGAGCATCTTGTTCAAATTGGCATTCGAGACCATTCCAATGGAGAAGGCTACGATCACTACGCAAAAGATAAAGGAATTCACGTCTATACTATGGAGGATGTGGAGGATCAAGGCATTCTACCAATTGTGAAGTCCGAAATGAAACGATTATCAGAGATGGTTGATTTTATTTATTTGTCGGTGGATATGGATGTCGTTGATCAGGCCTTTGCCCCTGGTTGCCCCGCCATTGGACCAGGCGGACTAACAAGTCGTGAGCTTTTAGCAAGTGTTCGAGCCGCTTCTCAATTTGAAAAGGCACGGGCCATGGACATTGTTGAAATTGATCCTTCCAAGGACGTCAGAGACATTACGAGTCGCCTAGCTGCTCATACGATGATCCAATTTATGTATAATTAATTTTTGTGAGAATCCACTCAAGGGGTGGATTTTCTTTGACAGATAGGAAAGTATAAAACTTTCCTATCTGCATAAGTGCAACTAAGGCATTCGCTACAAAGGCTTGGCGAATGCCAAGTTTTTCTAATTTCCCGTACATTTTTCGATTATTTAGATGTAGGTTATACTTATACTTAGAGGGGAACTTAGGAAAGGACTGGTTTTTGAATGGATATACGATTAATTGCACTAGATATGGATGGAACACTCGTAAACGATGAACATGAGGTTTCCCAAGAAAACCGACAGGCAATAAAAAGGGCTGAAGACAACGGAATTCATGTCATATTAAGTACTGGCCGCTCTTTAATGAACGCTAGAGATACAGCTGAATCCATCGGAATATCCTCCTATATCATCACCCTTAACGGTGGGGAAATTTATAATTCAAAACTAGAATTGATAGAAAGAACACCACTTAGTGCGGAGCATGTCTTACGCTTTTGGGAAATGAAAGAAGAGCATAATATCTTTTTTTGGTCCTCTACAGTTCAGGGAATGTTTAATAGTAAAAGACTTTTTGACCAACCAATAGATTCCTATGAATGGTTAAAGTTCGGATTTGATATCCCTGATGATGCTGTTCGTCAAGTTATACTAGACGAGCTTGTGGAAAATAAGGAATTGGAAGTCACTAACTCTAGTCCAACCAATATCGAGATTAATGCAGCTGGAGTAAATAAGGCGGCGGCTCTTAAGAAAGTTACCAACTGGTTAGAGATAACGATGGATCATGTCATGGCTGTGGGAGATAGCATTAACGATTTAGCTATGATCCGGGAAGCGGGCTTCGGTGTCGCTATGGGGAATGCACAGGAGATTGTGAAGAAGGAAGCTGATTGGGTAACCGAAACTAATAATGACCATGGTGTGGCTCGGGCGATTGAAAAAGTGTTGAAGGGTTAGATTGTGTCTGGGATGTTGAAAATGTGATTGTAGTTGGGGTTGTGGGGCCGGCACTTAATCTGATCTTTTGTCACATATCTGAATGTGGTGGCACTTAAACGAGATTGGGTCTTCCAAACCGTCACTTTAATGGATGATTTTAGCACATAGGTTTGAGCTCATTGGCACCTAAACTATAATATTTTCACCTAAGCTTCACAACTAACACTCAACCCTAGAAAGTAGCACTATACCTAGAAAAAGCATCACTTAAACCGTTCACTTTGGCACTAAGCTTTTGATAATCGTCACATAAACTGAATCACCGTCACCTATTAAAATTAGATGTCACGTAAACGGTTTGTTTTTCACTAAAACATATTATTAAATGTGTCTTATTGTATGAAACATTCACTTCGAATCCGCAAATCAAAAATTAAAATCAAATTGAAAAGCTTGTGAGCCTGTCACTTTGACTCTCAAGCTTTTTTCTTGTCTTGAATAAAGCGAAACTTCAATCAGTGGGGGGTTTCACCCCCCACTGATTGTTAGCACCCAAGGACATGACCTAAAGGTCCTTGAACCAATCGGACATTTACGGGCAGTTTATCCCCTACCCCACCTATTCTTTTCGTTTCACTTAAAACTTGAGGTGGGGGTATTAATGCCCGTTAATGCGGGATACACCATACTTAATGCCTCATGATCCGCAATAATTTTTACATTGGGATGGTTACGTAAGGCGGAAGCAGGGAAATCTTCACTAATGTCACCATACAGTAAGCGTTCGATGGCCTTTGCTTTTTTCAAACCAGATGCTAGAAGAATAATTTCTTTAGATTCGAGAATCGTTTCAATCCCCATTGTGATTGCTTGTTTAGGAACATCCTCCATACGTTCAAAGAATCGAGCATTGGCTTTTCGCGTCGACTCAGAAAGTTCCACCACATGAGTACGTGAGTTAAACGGCGTTCTCGGTTCATTAAATCCAATATGTCCGTTTACCCCAATGCCAAGGAGTTGAACATCAATTCCTCCTGCATCCCTAATTTTTTTCTCATAATCCTGACATTCTTTTTGTAAATCCAAACCATATCCAGAAGGAACATTAGTACTGGATGTTTGTATATCAACATGATTAAAAAAGATATGGTCCATATAAAAGCGATAGCTATTCGGGTCATTAGGAGCAATACCAACATATTCATCTAGATTGAAGGTTGTAACATCCCTAAAAGAAATTGGTTTTTTTCGCAAACAATCATAGACCTTTTTAGGAGTAGATCCAGTTGCAAGTCCCAGTACGGGATGACTTAATTCTGTAACTCTTTCAACTAAAATGTCACACGCCTTGCGACTCATTTCCACATGATCTTTAACTTCTATCAGTTTCATGACTGATCACCCTCTTGATAAGCTATTTGTCCTCTACAAATGGTGTGGCTAATGGTAAAGTCTTCACTAACCAAAACAATGTCAGCATCTTTTCCAACTTCAAGACTTCCTTTACTCGAAAAAACCCCCAGTTGTTTGGCAGGATTTTCCGATGCCATACGGATCACATCACGCACAGTTGCTTCCGTGAACTCAAACATATTTTTTACACCATCAATCATTCTTAAAATACTTCCAGCTAAAGTTCCATCACGTAACGCGGCCCGGTCTCCTGAAACAGTCACATTCTGACCACCTAAATCATAGGTTCCCTTGGAAAGACATTTGGCCCTCATTCCATCAGTAATTAAAATAACCCTGTCACTACCCACATTTTTATAAATTAGTTCTACCATTTCAGGTGAAACATGCACTCCATCTGCAATCAGTTCACTGCGGAGTTCTTCCATCAACAGTGCTGAGCCCACTACTCCAATCTCGCGATGATGAATTCCTGAACATGCGTTACAAATATGTGTCACTTGTCGTACTCCATGTTCAACCGCTTTTTTCATATCAGTATGGGTCGCAGAGGTGTGTCCTGCAGAAACATTTACCCCTTTTTCGTATAGGTAAGAAATAAATTCCCCTGTTTGGTCATGTTCTGGTGCCATGGTTATCGTTTTAATATAACCATTAGCTAAAGATTGCCACTTCTGAAACTGTTCTAAATTCGGCTCTAAAATATATTCTCGAGGCTGTGCGCCAGCTTTTTCTACTGCGATAAAGGGGCCTTCAAGATGAACACCTATCATTTCTGCCTGCCCTCGTTTATTTTGAAATCTAGCTATATTTTTTAAGGCCGCATCAATTTTTTCAGGAGATTGGGTAATCGTTGTTGCAAGAAAACTTGTCGTTCCTTCACGAGGCAATGCCTTACACATAACATCAAGAGCTTCTGAAGTTGCGTCCATCACATCAGCACCATTAACTCCATGAATGTGTCCATCAATGAATCCTGGAATGGCCGTAAGTCCCTGAGCATTTATAGTAGATTTGTTTTCTGATACGAAATCACCCATAACGCCTACTTTATAAATCTTATCTTCCCTTATTTCAATGAAGCCATTATCAATGACTTTATTTTCTTGATAAATCCGACAATTGGTTATGATCAGGTTATTCAATATAAAGCCCCCTCTATTTAAAGGTTCTCCTTACTTAAAAATTACCATAAATATATATAGTTGTCTAGACATTTATACATCTATATACTTTGTTCACCTTTTTTGATAATATAAGGGGATGAAATGTAAAAATGAGGGGATAGTCAATGATTGATAAAAATTCACCACTACCTATTTATTATCAATTAGAAGAGGAAATTCGAAATCTTATTCATTCAGGGCAATTAGCCCCTGGCGAAAAACTTCCATCCGAAAAAGAATATGTAGAAAGATACAGCATAAGCCGAATGACGGTCCGACAAGCCATAACCAATTTAGTTTTAGAAGGGTTAATTGTTCGTCAAAAAGGAAAAGGTACATTTGTTGCTGAAAAAAAGTATGAACAAACACTGAAAGGAATTACTAGTTTTTCTGAAGACATGCGAGCACGGGGATTAGAGCCTTCCACCACACTCATTAGTTTTGGGGAAGAATCTGCAGATACATTCGTTGCAAATAAGCTAAATATCGGTCCTGGTGATTCCGTATTTAAGATCTACCGATTGCGACTAGCGAATCAATCACCTTTAGCTATTGAAACTGTTTATACGCCTAGAAAAATTGTAGGAGATATGACAAAAAAAGATTTTACTGCATCGTTTTATGATTATATAGAAAGAGAGTTACCGTACAAAATCGAATATGGTGAACAAGAAATAGAAGCAGCGATTGCGAATGAAACGGAGCTAAAATATTTAAAGCTTTCTGCCGGAAGCCCAGTCCTCTTAATTCAACGACTTACATACTTATCCAACAAAGCGCCTTTTGAATATGTCCGAACCGTATACAGGGGTGACAAATACAAGTTTACGATTAATATGAAAAGATAAAAAGTGAAAAACGACTAAATCCTCCTAATGAATAGGAGGATTTATTTTTGATAAGACAAGTCCTGTCGAATACTAAGGATTCTATCATTTTTTGTCAACCAAAAAGTGGAAATCACTGACAGGATTCGAACAATTTCTTTCAATCCTTACGATATGATGAGAGAAAGTATTTATGCGAAAGGATGAAGGACGTGCCATATTATTACTTTAAAGAGCTATGGTCCCCTCTCTCATTTATCGGTATCCGCTTCTTTATTGATAGTGAAGAGCGCAGGCTATGGATCAAGTATAGAAACCATCCCCGTCGCCCTTTATTTCATTCATCAAAAAATAATAAAAAGCCTGCTTAGTCCTCTGAATAAGGGGATTTTTTTATTGAAAAAAGACCCTTGCTAGGTGCAAAGGCCAATGTTCCATGCTGTAAAGGGAAGTCAAATGACTTAGCATGAATCCCCATCATTTTATCACATCAAAAAACCGGAATCAATTTAATATTCAAAAAAATGAATAAATAATCATATACAAGTCATATTTTATTCATTTTTTGAATATTCATTCACCGAGAAAACAAAATGGATTTACAGTACAAAAGATATATATCTTATTGCCATATGAAACGAAAAAAGATAAAATAGAACTAATACTTTATGCATGTTTCGACATTTTACGATAATGGCAAACCAGTTGAAAAATTGGGACGCAAAGCCACGGACCTAACGCTTCCACGCTATGGTAGCCGAGCCGCCGGAAATAAAGAGCTAAAAAGACACTCTTTGGCGGAGTGTCTTTTATTTTTACTAAAGGAGGAAAACAGATGACAACACTAACTGCAAGCCATACGAAAGACCTAATTAATGGAACAATCAGATCCATTAAACAGGTTCTTCCTATCGAAATCAAGATAGACAAAGCTTCCCTGGTGAAACCTCCTTTTTATCCCAATGAGCTAGGTGTATTAATTGGAATTACGGGAAGTTTAAACGGCCAGCTATTAATTGACGGAACAACTCAAGGGATCGGTAAAATTGGAGAAAAAATGTATGGCATGCAGTTAGAAGGAGCCATGTTGGAGTCTTTTTTTGGAGAGCTTGGGAATATGTTTGCAGGAAACCTGGCAACTTCCATTGCCTCTGACAGCTTTAAAATCGATATTACACCCCCAACCATCCTAGTAGAAACTAAGAAACTCTCAAGCTTCAACCAAGGTATTAAGGTTCCTATTTTAGAAGAGACAAGCCATTTATTGAATATCTTATTTATGATAGAAGGGTGAAAGGAAGGCCAAGAGCCATCCTTTTTCACAAGACAAGAAAGAAAATTTGTCTAGCTCCAGCGAAAAAGCTTCCTCGAGTAATCTTCGAAGTTTTTGCCCCGAGTAAGGAAAGCTACATAGAGCTACTTTGCAGAAACAAGTGCTTTTCTTGTTTCGAAGGGCGCTTGCGCTTTTCTTATTCATCTGGTGATGTCTTTTTTAGAAAAAAGGCCAGAATAACACCGATTCCGCTAACCATACCAGCCACAACAAAGGACATATTCACTCCGTGGATATAGGCTTCTACCCCATACTCCTTTGGATTAAGGGCACTATTTGTCATAACGGTAACTAAAAAGGCAGTTCCTATCGAGCCTGATACTTGTCGCATGGTATTATTCATTGCTGTTCCATGGGCGATTAAACGCTGAGGCAGTTGGTTTAAACCAGTAGTCGTGACAGGCATCGTGACTAAGGCAACACCAAACATTCGGAATGCATTAACAGTTGCCATATATACAAAAGATGTGTTACCGGATAAATCCGTAAACATGAATGTCGTAATAGTTACGATGGACATCCCAGTGATAGCAAGCCATTTAGATCCAAACTTATCAAAAAGTCTCCCACTAATGGGTGACATGACTCCCATGACAAGAGCACCCGGCAATAGCATCAGTCCCGATTCAAGAGCTGTGAAATCATGCATGTTCTGCATATAGATTGGCAAAATAGTTGCTCCGCCAATCATAGCGATAAAAACAAAGACCCCTAATATGGTGGATAAAGTGAACATTCCATACTTGAAAACTCGAAATTCCAAGATAGGTTGCTCTAGTATCAATTGTCTTTTAATAAATAAAACCAAAGCTATGGCACCAACACCAATGGAAATAAGCACTTCCCAACTACCCCAACCACTAACTCCTGCCGTACTAAAACCATACAATAACCCACCAAAGCCAAAGCTCGATAGAATAATAGAAAGAACATCAAGCTTAGGAAAAGATTGCTTCGTAACATTTTTCAATAGAAAATAAGCAACAATTAAATCAATGATAGCAATTGGAAGAATAACGTAAAATAAGACTCTCCATGGATATTGATCTACTAACCAACCAGATAGGGTTGGCCCAATGGCTGGAGCAAAAGAAATGACGAGTCCAAACAGTCCCATTGCTTGCCCTCTTTTTTCAAAAGGAAAAACCACAAACATGATCGTTTGCATTAATGGCATAATGATACCCGCTCCGGATGCTTGCACAATTCTACCTATCATTAGCACCGAAAAATTAGGAGCAATCGCACAAATGAGGGTCCCAACACTAAATAATCCCATGGCCGTCAGAAATAATCTTCTGGTTGTAAAGGTCTCAATTAAAAACGCAGTAACTGGGATCATGATTCCATTTACGAGCATGAATACAGTCGTAAGCCATTGAGCTGTATTTTCAGTTAAGTGAAGGTCAGCCATGATATGAGGTAAAGCCGTGGCTAATAAGGTTTGATTTAAAATCGCTGCAAATGCTCCTGATAGCAATACAGCTACCAAAGGAGCAATTTTTATATTTTGTTGATTCTTTGCTTGCGTATTTTCCATCCTATACCCTCTTTCTTTACTTGTTGGCTTTTAATTATGTATGTATAACCATCCATACATAGTTTGAAACTATACGATTATGAAGTCAAATGTTCTGTTTGCTATGTTTGAACAAACCATAGAACGGTTAATGTCTCTATGAAACCTATTTTCCAAGGAGGGAAAGTATGCTACAACTTGCGAGTATATTAGAAAACTATAATGTCCAAGCTACTGATGGAGAATTAGGTAAGGTGAAGGATCTTTATTTTGAAAAAGATACGTGGGTGGTTCGTTATTTACTTGTTGATACAAAAAAGTGGCTACCAGGACGAAAGGTGTTAGTGTCGCCAGTGTCCTTCGATTTTGTTGACCCAGCGGAAGCAACAGTAAACATCTTAGAAACGGAGGAACGAATGAAAGAAAGTCCAACCATTAATGAATCGGATACCATTACTTCTAAGGTTGAAGCAGATCTAGGACGTTTTTTTGAATGGCCGCTATATTGGGGAGGAATGAATCTATGGGGTTCTTATGCTACACCTAGACTGTGGCTTGAATCAAACGAGAACTACGAACTCGAGCCAATAAGTAACAAAGACGAGGAAAAGATACGTGTAGAAAGTGTGAATGATATGAAAGGTGCCATTAATGGGTATCGAATACAAGTCAAAGATGGAAAAATTGGACATGTTTCTGATGTAATTGTGGACGATGATAATTGGGAAATAAAATTTCTAGTTATTGAAACCCGCAATTTCTTACCAGGTGATTTCGTTGCCATCTCCACAAAATGGATTGATGAGATTTCTTGGATGGACAAGGAAGTCAAAGTTGATTTAGAGAAAGATACCATTGTAAATGGTCCATTCTTTAATCCAGTCGAGCCTATCAATGAAGAAGAGAGCTTATACCATCGATAGGAAGAATTATAAAATAAGGAAGTGCCACAGAGCACTTCCTTATTTTATGATTTTCGCTTCTTTTTGGGGAGGTAGATTCCATGTACACAAGCTTGTCGTTAGACCGACAAAACAAATGGTAATGATAGACAATAGGAAGGTTTCAGCAGAAAAAAGATACCCTCCTAATGAAATTACTAGAGCATCCATTAAAAATATAAGAATACCTACATTTATTCCTGAGAAATCCGAAATAAATTGTGCTAACAAATCTGTCCCACCAGTACTTGTTCTTGCTCTAAGCATAATTCCTATCCCTAACCCTACTAATATACCACCCACTACCGCGCTTACCACCGGTCCAAAAAGTCCAACTGGTTGTTGAGTACGAAGTAGGTCGATAAAGAATGAGGAGACAAGTAACCCGTGAAGACTATTATAAAAATAATTGCAATACCTTATCCATGCAATTATGAAGATAGGAGTACTGATACAAATAATGACCAGCCCTGCAGGAGCACCTATTAAATATTTCATAATAAGTCCAAGTCCTATGACTCCACCATCCAATACTTTAAAAGGAACTAAAAAATAATTAATACCTATGGAAAGAATCAAACTTCCAAAAAAAATAGCTAGTCCCTTTCTAACAAAGTCCATCCCTGCACCTCGGTTCCAAGAGTCTACAAGTATGTATATGCTTGTACAAGGAGAAAATGAAAAAAGGCTAACCGAAAGTCGGTAGCCTCATTGAATTATTGCATTGGAACCCATGCAACTTTCCAGATTCCATTGTCCCTTTGATTATTAGTAGTATCTTTTATTAAGCGGAAAGCAAGCTCATTTTTTTCTTCATTGATCCAAGTCACCACAGCTTCAGCTTCACTTAAATACACAACTTTAAACTCATCGACAGTCAACAAACTATCGTAAAGTTTTTGTTCATTTTCTGTATAGGTTCCTCCCCAGAATTCAGGGTCCCCAAAATACTCTTCCTCCGAAGGCGTTCCATATTTATCCCCTTTTATGTGCAATGCATAGACGGTATCGAAGTCCTCTTGGCTTTTTGCATGGAAATACATTTTAAAAACATCCAGTGGGTTTGTATTTTGAAGAATCATATCATTATGCTCAGCAGCGTATTGCTTATAAATGGATTCTAACTCTGGGGATAGCATAATAGTAGTCTGAAATGTTTCCATTTTAACGTCTTCTCCCCAATTAATATCTTCTCCACCTTCGTCTGCGTCCTTATCAGCAATTCCTTCTCCGTTTTCAGCATTTCCAGCTGAATCATAAACTGCACTTTCTGCACCGCCGTTAGCTGAGTCGTTACTAGTTGTTCCATAGAAAGGAGAGGGAATATTATTCACAAAGAAAAGAATCAAAGCTACTACTCCAACAAAAGTTAAGGTTTTAGGAATAAAAGACACTCGTCTCTCTTGCTTCACCTTTGAATTGGTTGTGATTTTTTCTAAGATAGCCTGTTTATCCGTTGTAGTAAAACTTGTTGGAATATCTCTGTCATATGCCTGTTTGGCTTTTTTCAATTTATCTTCCATCTTGTTCACCTCTCTCTATACCAAACTTTAGACGTTGACGTCCTCGTGCTAATCTTGTTCGAATGGTTGCCTCTTTTTCTCCCAATAAGTCTGAAATCTCTTTGATGGAAAAATCTTTAAAATAGTAGAGAATGATTAATTCACGATATTTTAACGGTAGCTGTAAAACTTGGTTGAGTAGTTCCGATGATTCTGATTTTCTAGATGAAATATCTTCTGGACTTCTATTATCAATCATTGGTTCCTGTGAGTTATAAAGCTTCTCCTTAAGCCTTTGATTTCTGCCCTTCCAACTTCTTAAATAATCCTTACTCTTGTTACTAGCGATGGAATAGATCCAGCTCCTCAGTGATGAGATCCCTTTATACGTGTGCAACTTCTGATAAACAGTCACAAACACTTCTTGTGTAACATCATCTGTATCTGCATGATTTTTTACATACGTATAAACAAAACGTTTTATTTCATCCCCATATTGATCCATGATTAATTCAATGGTTTCTTGACTTACCTTAGCTTCTTCCATCTTTCACCCTCCTTTAATGGGGTTTTCATAATTAAGACGGTGGTTATTGAAAAAGTTATTCATTTTGCATTGAAAAATTATATATTAATTTTGGTTAGTCAGCGTTTTGTGATGTCTCTCTATCATTTGCGCACCTATTTTTGGGCTGTGTACACACAAAAAGACATCGAAGTGTTCACTCCGATGTCTTTATCATTTATCCTTTTAATGTATTCGTAAGAATTGGTACGATCTGCTTTTTACGGGAAACAACGCCTTCTAAAAGGGCTTTATTATTTTCAAGTTTAACTTGATATGCTTTTTCTACAGCAGCTGCTTGGGAGCCAAGAGCCAATGCTGTTGAATTACTATTTAAAATATCTGTTACAGCAAGAACGAACAAGTCGAGTTCTTTTGAAACAACAGCGGATTGAATAGCTGTCTCTAGTTCAGCTTGTCTTTCAAAAACTTCATCGACGTCCACCGTGTTGACTTGAGCAACCTCAACTTTGTAGTCACCCATCTGGAATTCCTTAGCGTCAAGGGTGATAAGCTCTTGGGCCGACTTGTCACTTAAATCTGCTCCAGCTTTTAGCATATTTAATCCATATTCATCTAAGTTGATTTCAGCAATAGCAGCTAATTCCTTGGCTCCAGCTACATCTTCTTCCGTACAAGTCGGTGATTTAAATAATAAACTGTCGGAGATAATCGCAGAAACCATTAAGCCTGCTGTTTGTTTATCAATAGAAACTCCATGTTCCTTGAAGAGCTTATTCAAAATAGTAGCTGTGCACCCAACTGGTTCTGCACGATAATACAAAGGATCACTCGTTTGAAAATTAGAGATACGGTGATGATCAATAACCTCTAAAATCTTTGCGTCTGCAATATCATTGGCACTTTGTTGGAACTCATTGTGGTCCACGAGGATTACACCTTCAGCGCCTGCAACTGTATCTACAAGACGAGGAGCGTCCACTTTAAAGTAATCTAACGCATATTGAGTTTCTCCATTAACTTCCCCCAGACGAACAGGCTCAGCCTCTACACCTAGAGCTTTTTTTAAAGTTGAATAAGCAATCGCTGAACAAATGGTATCTGTATCAGGATTCTTATGTCCAAAGACTAATGTTTTGCCCATATGTAATCTCTCCTTTTTTAATGACTAATTAGTGATTAGGAAGACCTTTTGAAGAATTCGTTATAGTAAAGCCTTCTTCAGGTACGTAATAATATTGAATCCATACACCATCGAGCCATTCGTCCCGACTATCCATAAGAATATCAATATCCCTGTCCGTTTTAACTATTTCATCATACTCATTTGGTGTATCTAAAGTTAGGCTGTAGTGGGCATGACCTCCATGAAGTTCCGAAACAAAAACACGGATCATCATTCCTTTAGCCTCATCTTGCTCCAATATCTTTTTTAATACCTTAGCAGCATTTCTGTTTATTTTACAATTCAAAAGAATCTCACCTCACAAGTTTTTCTTCTTCTATTATTACCATTTTTTCAATGAAATGAAAAGTAAGTCAGAATAATTATCTAGTTCTACCATAATTAACTACGCTTATTACAGATTCTATGTTTTGCTATTACAAATCGATAACATCCCCGAGCTTTCGACAAATCCATGCTATACTCTACTCACAAACAACAAGACAAAACATAAGGAGAGAAAACGATGAGAAAAACCTCAAAGACTCTACTAACCTTAGCAACTACTTTTGTAATTGCTACTGGCTTTTCAGCAAAAGCAGAAGCTGCATCGTACAAAGTGCAATCTGGTGATTCGCTTTGGGCTATTTCACAAAAATACAATGTATCAGTGAGTGAATTAAAAGATATTAATAATCTGACAAGTAACACGATTTATGTAAATCAAATTCTAGAAACCTCTCGATCAGCAAGTTCAACACCAACGATTACAGCTTATAAAGTTAGTGCAGGAGATACTCTTTACTATATTGGAAAAAGATATGGTGTAAGCGTAACGAATTTAAAGAACTGGAACAATCTTAAATCAGATATGATCTATCCTGGACAAGTTTTACAATTAATAGCGTCACCTTCTGAAACTACTACAAGTAAAATACAATCTACTACTAGTTCCATAGATTCCAAAGTAGTAGCAGAAGCTAAAAAGCATGTTGGAACGCCCTACAAATGGGGTGGGACAAGCCCAAGTGGTTTTGATTGCAGTGGATTTATTTACTATGTATTCAAGCAAGCAGGAATGGACATAACAAGAACCAGTGCAGCAAACTATTATACTCAAACTACAAAAATTTCAAACCCACAGCCTGGTGATCTAGTATTTTTTAGCAACACCTACAAGGCTGGAATCTCTCACATGGGGATTTATGTTGGAGATAACAAATTCGCTCATGCAAGCTCAAGTGGTGTTCAAATCACAAGCCTTGATAATGTATATTGGAGTAAATACTTCACCAGCTTTGCTCAATGGAAATAAAGGGGAACTTCAATCAGGGGGGACCCCACTGATTGTTAGTATCCAAGGGTATAACTTAAAGGTCCATGAACCAATCGGACATATACAGACAGTTTATCCCCCATCTACTCTTTTCGTTTCAGTTAAGAATTGAGGAGGGGGTATTACTGTCCGTAATTGCAGGATTAGAAAACTTGGCATTCGCCAAGCCTTTGTGGCG
>JAWJLM010000081.1 GCA_040191315.1 Bacillaceae bacterium S4-13-56
CCGAAAACATTTGTCGCAACACCGAACGGACTCGCATGCTTTGAGCCCACGTGAACCGTAGTTCCTTTATTCCGCATTTATTGGCAGCCAACCATAAAGCAGGCTTCACCAGCAAGGATGAAAAATTTAATGTTTTATTTTCACGGCAGTTTATCCACTTACTCTTATCGTTTTACTTAAGATTTGAGGTTTGGGTATGAATGTCTGTTCATGAAATAATTCCTTCTTATTTTTGGACATCGGTTCAAAATTGAGTGGGATTTTTTGTTATCTAAGTACATATATTCCTTCCTAGATTGCATTTATAATGGGTTGTGAACAAAAGAGTTTGTTTTGCTTTATAGCATCAGAATTAATTAGTTGGAGTGGAAAGATGGGGTTCCCTACTTTGAAAGATAATTCAAGAAAGCCTTGAACCGTCAAAGTCCGCTAATCCCTAAATCCTATTGAAATTAAAGAGGGCACTATCTATGTACTCTGTTCGTTAAGGTAAGCTGGCAATAAAAGACGTAAAAATCTCAACAATGTGCCATTTTGTTCTGCTTATTTTACGAATAAAGGCATTGAACTAAGGAGGTGAAACAACTCACAATCACATTTACGTTTATCCGTTAGCCATTCTAAAGGTGCTTTGGTTTATTCGAAAGAAGATGAGAATTTGTGAGAAGGAGGTTATATGATGCAAGATAATGAACTTCAACGTTTTGATATTTCCCGGCGCGGATTTCTCAAAGGTTCAGCCGCGTTTGGCGCACTGGGTTTAGCAGGAACTGGATCCTCAATCTGGTTCAAACAAGCTACTGCCATTTCCGCACCCACAGTCAACGAGAAAAAAGTACGGAGTGTCTGCTCTCCTAACTGCTGGCAAACGTGTTCGCACTTAGTGACTGTGAGGGATGGTAAGGTTGTAAAAACTGAAATGGGGCCATTCCCTAAAGAAGATGAAGAATATAATCGTGTGTGTTTGAGAGGGTTAACTCATGTTCAACGGATTTATCATCCGGACCGGATAACGCAACCGCTGAAAAGAGTAGGGGAAAGAGGTTCAGGTAAATGGGAACCGATTTCCTGGGATGAAGCCCTAAATACAATTGCACAAAAATTCAAGGATACACAAGCGCAACACGGTAAAGAATCTGTGGCTCTTTATGGAGGTTCAGGGAATTACGGCATCCTCAACGGAGGATTCGGTGGAATATTGCGTTTTGCTGGGTTACTGGAAGGAAGCGTTTACGGAGGAAGCATTGATGAAGCCATGCTGCACGGCTTCAGCACGGTGGTTGGAGGTCCGGCCTTTGGGGCTACGTCCAACGAACCGGTCGATTGGAAAAATTGTAAAGTCTTGATTCTCTGGGGCAGCAGTATGGCGGAAAGCCAGGTTCAGAGTACAAAATTTATCAATGATGCACGTGAAAATGGATGTAAATTGATTGTGGTCGATCCAAGGTTTTCGACCATGGCTTCCAAAGCGGACCTTTGGCTTCCAGTGAAGCCAGGTAGCGATCCGGTTTTAGCTTTGAGTATGCTACAAGTAATAATCAGTGAAAAATTATATGATTTGGATTTCGTCTTGAAAAGTACCGTTGCACCATTCTTGGTCCGGGAAGATGACAAAAAGTTCCTAAAGAGTGCAGATGGGAAATACATGGTCTGGGACTCTGTGAGCCGTACAGCCAAAGCATTCGATACTCCGGGAGTTAAACCTGCTTTAGAAGCAAGTCAAGAAATAGACGGAGTAAACTGCAACACATCTTTTGTTTTGCTTAAAAAGTTGACGGATGAATATACTCCGGAAAAGGCAGCCGAAATTTGTGATCTGCCAGCTGAGGATATTCGTAAGGCTGCAAAAATGTTTGCTACCATTAAACCTGGCGGAATCCGAGGGAGTATGGGGATTGACCGTTACTACAACGGTGATATCATTGGCCAGGGGATTGCCACCCTGCTAGCCATGACAGGGAATTTCGGCAAAAGCGGCAACATTCAGAACTTGTTCTTTGGTCCTTTTGAATTGACGAATCCAGGGTGGCTCTTCCCTGCAGGGACATTCTATACCAATAAGCGGTTAATCAATATCTATGATGATGTTGACCAAGGAAAAACCAAAGTCCTTTATGCTATGTGCAGCAACTTTATGAACCAGTTAACAGACCGTAATCGCTGGATTCAGGAAGTATTACCAAAGCTTGATATGGTTGTCGTAGCTGATTTATTTTATACACCGAGTGTAAAATATGCGGATATCGTTTTGCCAGTAGCGCACTGGTATGAAACAGAAGAAATCGTGATGGGCGGAGAGATGCCTTTCTTCCTTTACCGACATAAAGCGATTGAACCTCAAGGAGAAGCCAAACCAGACTGGGAAATTTGGAAAGGGTTAGCTGAGCGTCTTGGTTTTGGCCAATATTTCCAGGGAAGTCCGGAAGAACAAAGTAGAGCTTTCATTGATGATCCCGCCTTTAAAAAAGCCGGAGTAACAATGGAAAAACTCAAAAGAGATGGTATGGCCCGGGCCTTTCCTCGTCCGTTTATTCCGTATCAAGATGGGTTTAAAACTGAATCTGGTAGGGTTGAGTTTTATTCGGAAAAAGCCTTAACCTACGGACAGGAGCTGCCTTATCACAAGTGGCCAATTGAAGCCGGACCGGATAGTCCTGAGGCAAAGAAATATCCGCTAGTCTTTAATACTCAGCATAACCGTTTCAGGATTCATTCCACATATTGCAATGTTCCTTGGTTGCTTGAACTAAGTCCTGAGCCGACAGTCCATGTCAATCCTAAAGATGCCAAGGAACGGGGAATTAAGGATGGGGATGTGGTTGAGCTCTTTAACGACCGAGGACACGTCGTTGTTAAATCCGTGTTTAGTGAAGCTATTCGCCCTGGAATGGTCAACCTAGATCAAGGTTGGTGGGACGAATATTATATTAAGGGGCATCATCAGGAGCTAACCCATGCCAAGATTAAACCGGAAACTACAAACTTCAGCTTCTCCGATGTTCGCATTGATTTTAAAAAGGCCGAGGAGGTGTAATTCATGGCTCAGATAAAATACGGCATGGTCATTGACTTAAGACGTTGTGTCGGCTGTCACACATGCTCAGTTGCCTGTAAGCTAGAGAACAATGTACCGTTGGGCATGTCCTGGAACCGGGTTGAAACCATGGGTGGTCCCCATATGGATACTCCCAAGGGAGAATATCCTTATGTGGAAATGACTCATATTCCAATTGCTTGCCAGCATTGCGAAAATGCACCTTGTGTTAAAGTTTGTCCTGTCGGGGCAACTTATAAGGCAGAGGACGGACGTGTCTTGATTGATTATGATCGCTGCATTGGTTGCCGCTATTGCATGACAGCTTGTCCATATAATGCACGGGTGTTTAACTGGCAGGAGCCAGAAAATATTCCTAGTCATGATGTGGGGGCTGCTGATACTCCCAAACGGAAACGTGGGGTCGTCGAAAAATGTTCGTTTTGTGAGCATCGTACAAATAAGGGAGAGCTGCCTTTCTGTGTCGAATCTTGTCCGCAGGGGGCTAGGCATTTCGGGGATCTTAATGATCCTACGAGCGAGGTTTCCCGTCTGATCCGGGAGCACAATACGGAGAGGCTCTTAGAGGATAAAGGGACTAAGCCGCAAGTCTATTATATTCGTTAGAAAGGAGGCAAGCTTTATGCCACTAAAAAGAATGATTAATGCTTGGACAGTAACCTTAGGGATTTTGAGTTTATTAGGGATAGGTGCTTGGATCTATCAGCTTACTCAGGGTTTGGTTGTCACAGGTATGAATAACATTGTATCCTGGGGCCTCTATATTACTGGATTTATGTTCTTTGTCGGACTTTCAGCCGGTGGATTGATCGTTTCTTCCTCGGCCACAGTATTTAATATCAAACAATTTAAAGCGATTGCAAAGCCCGCAGTGCTTCTTTCTACTGTTTGTATCATAGCAGCAGCGCTGTTGATTGTGGTCGATTTAGGGAGTCCCGAAAGAATACTAAACCTATTCATTCATCCAGAATTCAATTCACCCTTAATCTGGGATGTATTTATAATAACCATCTATTTGGGTATCTCTTTGTTCTACTTGTATCATATGACTAGGCCCAACCCTAACGAAAAAGCAATTAAAATCTTATCGAGTATAGCCTTACCAGTTGCCGTTCTTGTCCACTCGGTAACAGCTTGGATTTTTGGTCTGCAAATCGCCCGTCCAACATGGCATAGCGCCCTAATGGCACCTTTATTTGTCTCTTCAGCCTTGGCTTCAGGCTTGGCGTTATTGCTAGTAGTTATCGTTGCTTTAAATAAGTTTCGTCTATTTGAAGTCAAAAAAACCCTGATTTCTACCTTAGCTGGGTTACTCTGTGTATTCATAGCCGTCGATGTCTTCTTTGTTTTCTCCGAAGTTTTAACAGCTCTATTCCCGGCTGAAGAGAGACTGATGGCCTATACCAATCAAATGCTGACGGGAAGTCTAGCACCGTTTTTCTGGGGTGAAGTCATTTTAGGAGCCTTTATTCCCTTTATGATTCTCATCTTCCGCAAAAATCGGGAAAATATGACCTTGATTGTTTTAGCTTCGGCGCTGGTGGTCATTGGCGTATTCTTCAAACGGGTCTGGTTGTTATTTTCATCCTTGTTACTACCGTTGCTTGACTATGCACCCGGTGTGACTTTAGGAAAATATAATTTACCTGACAGTTTCCAGACTGGACGTGAGGTTGTACCAAATATTTGGGCAACCCTAGGATCTTACACGCCAAGCTGGGTGGAAATATCAATAATTATAGGAGTCTTAGCTTTAATTACGCTTATCTACACCTTGGGTTCCTATGTCCTATTTGTTCCAAAAAATAAAGAACACTCTACTAATAAGGGAGGCGAAGGGCATGCAACCCAGTCTCACGCTTATTAAGAAAAAAGCACTGATGGAGATGGCTTCCAATCGGCAAGCGGTCTATCGGACTCTCGCCCTGCTCTGGACCGAACCAACTCAAGAGCTTTTTGATCAAGTTCAGGCTGAGTCAAGCCTCTTAGTTGAAATGAAACACTACCTAAACCGCATGAACCCCGAGAATCCAGAACTATCAACGGGCTTGCAGTTACTGGAAAGTTTTTTTGAAGAGGAGTGGCCAAAGCAAGGGCAGCCATTGACCGAGTGGCGAGTGGAGTTTACCCGATTATTTGTCGGGCCGGATCACCTTCCCTGCCCTCCTTATGAAGCTTGCTACCGGGAAAAGCTTGAAGACGGGAGTTTTGGGTATTTAATGGGAAAAACAACCCTAGCTGTCAAAAATCTTTACAGTGAGGTGGGGCTAGAAGTTAATCCTCCCCAAATGCCGGATCATATTAGTGCAGAATTAGAAGGTATGGCTCTTTTTACTAATATGGAACACGAGGCTTGGAAAAAGGATGACAAAGAGGCTGTCTTAATTTCGATGCAATTTGAGCAGCGATTACTAGGGGAACACTTAACACAATGGGTACCCGCTTTCTGTCAAGATGTAAAAACTTCCGCTCGGAGTAATTATTATAAAGCTCTAGCGCTATTAACAGGGAGTTATGTAACACTGGATCAAACTAGGATTCCCGAATTGTTTAGGCAAGCTGAACTCTACGGGAAATGATAAACCACTATTTGATAACATTTGATTAATGATGGCAACTGCTTTCATCATTCCCTTTGTTATTGTCTAAATTATTTTGGTCCCGAAAAAAACGGTCGTAATTCGGATAAACGTTAGGAAACAGAATGACTTAATTCCAATCTGTACGATAGGGAATCCGAGGATAAAAAGGAGCGTATTAAGTTCCTAAAAAAATTAATTTATTTTAATCCCCCACCTACTCTTCTCGTTTATTTGAGATTTGAGGTGGGGGTAATTTTATTTAAAAAGTTCGGATCTTTTTTTAATCCACACATAAATCATACCTGCTAAGAATAAGAGTCCACCATACCCCACTGCGGGATAGAGGTATTTTACCATGGCGGAGAAACCAACTTGACTGACTAAAAATGCAGCTATGGTAGTTCCGACAATAATCCAAAGACGAAAACGATTAGGAATGAAATTCATTCTGGTTACAAAACCATAGAGGTTTCCAACTGCAGTTGTATAGACCTCAGCAAAAAGGACAATGGCAAATAGTAAGGGAACAAAAGAGGCAATAGTAGAAGAGATCTTTATCATGGGTACCTCTAAAGTTGCGACAGTATCAATGGTTGTCAAAATACTAAAGAAAATTGCTAAAATACCTATTCCAAGACCTGCTCCTCCTAAGAGTGCTCCCCAAAATAGTGTTTTTTTCTTTTCTGTTCTTGCTCCCATTGGCGCAAGGACAGCAACAGCTATTACTAGGTTGTAGGAAGCGTAATTCAAAGCAGATATGAACCAGTTAGGAGCAGCACCACCTATTGCTCCTGCCATTTCAATATCTTCAGTCGATATTGGATTTTTTATAATTGTGTAAACAGCTATAAATAAAACCGATGCTAAAAGAACGGGAACTACATAGCTAATCGCGTTGATGACACCTTTTGTTCCAGACAAGACGGTAAAAAAAGAGATGATCGCCATGAGTGTTGTTCCCCATAAGGATGATAAATGAAACTGTTCTTCAAAAATGGCCCCTGCTCCCGCAATCATCGCGGATAATGCACCAAAAAGAAAAATTGTTATGATAATATCTATGACTGTACCCAATATTTTTCCGTTAGAAAATCGGATGACCTCTACATAAGACTCGACTTTCAATGCTTGTCCAATCAGTAATATGGTATATCCAAAAAAGAAGAATAGGACCGTAGCCAGTATAATCCCAGTTATTCCACTGAGGCCGTAGGCGCTAAAGAATTGTAAAACCTCTTGCCCCGAAGCAAAACCTGCACCCACAACCGTACCAATGTAGGTCGCAGACACTTTAAAAACATTTATGTTCTGACTAGAAACATCATTCTGCACAAAAATCCCACCTCAAATAATTCGCGTCTCACAACTATTATGATCAAAACAATGAATTTTATCCCGCAAGAACGGGCAGTATATCCCCACTTCAAGTCACGTCTTAAGGGAAACGAAAAGAGTAAGCGGGGGATAAACTCCGATGCAAATAAAACATTAATTTTCCCCATCCTTGTGGTGAAGCTTGCTTCATGGTTGGCTGTTCGTAAATTCCCGATTGGTGCAAGGGCCCTTAGATGGGTGCTAACAATCAGTGGGGACAGCCACTGATTGAAGTTTCACTTTATCCTTAACTTAAACAAAGTTGTTGGAAGGGCCCACCTTCCTTATCAGAGCTATTCCTCTTATTTTTGTATATCTGTTCAAAAATAAGGGTTTTTTTTTGTTTTCTGAGTACATATCTTCCTATACGGACTCCATTTATAATTAGATTGTGAAATAATTCACTTACTAATTTTGAGAAAAGACAAACTAAAGGAGTGAACACACATGTTAAAAGATATCACTCTCGATACCATTCACATGATAAAAAATCGAAGTTTTTCTCAATATGCTCAAATTTACACAAATATCGAGCAGTCCACTTTAGAACAAATCGAGACTTTTGGAGTTCCTCTTCAAAAGAGGGTTTCTAAATATGAAAAAGATAGACGGCTAGAGGAATTACGGAAAAAGGGAGCTACCGTAAGAAACCAAAACAAAAGTGTAGTTACCAATCGAATTTCAAGTGCGTGTGAAGCGTGTCAAACCGGGGTGGGAAGCTATACAACTTATCCTTCTTTGAAATGCCATCGGAAATGTTACTTTTGTTTCAATCCCAACCAAGATGACTATCAAATTCACGTCAACCAACAAAAAGACATCAACGAAGAACTCACTCGATTATTAGATCGAGGGATTACCTTAAGACATCTTGCCTTAACGGGGGGAGAGCCTCTTCTTTTCAAAAAAGAGACCATTGAGTTCTTTGAGTTAGCCAATCAACTAACCCCTGATACCCATACTCGCCTTTACACGACAGGTGATTTATTAGATATAGAGACACTGGAACAATTGAAGACGGCTAATCTTAATGAAATCCGATTTAGCATTAAAATGGAAGACTCTCTGCAAAAAATAAGCCATATTCTTTCACAAATTAAGCTGGCAAAAAACTACATACCAGATGTCTTAGTAGAAATGCCGGTCATTCCTGGAACAGTGGAAGAGATGAAGAAACTACTTTTAGAACTGGAGAAGTTAGAGATTTTTGGAATTAATCTATTAGAATTTTGTTTTCCATTAGGAAATGCAAACGCCTTTACAGAGAGAGGTTTTGAACTGAAAAACCCACCTTACGAAATGTATTACAATTATTGGTATGCAGGGGGATTAGCTGTTGCAGATAGTGAAAAGGAATGTTTAGATCTGGTCGATTTTGCTTTGGAGAATGAATTAAAACTGGGTGTCCATTATTGCTCATTAGTAAACAAATATACGGGGCAAATTTATCAACAAAATGTAAATGAAACTCTTGATTCAACTTATCTATTTTCAAATAGAGATTATTACTTTAAGACAGCTAAAGGATTCGGTAAGGACAGAGATAGAATTAAACCTACCTTGATAAAAAAGAAGATTCCTTTTGAAGAAAATGATGAGTATTCTTTTATTCAGTTTTCGGTAGAAGCAATCCCTTATTTGAGAAATAAAAATGTGGAGATTGCGATTTCTTCCAATGTAGTCGAAGAAGACCGAGGAGAGTCCTTCATTCGAGAAGTTGGATTAAGCTGGACGAAACCGGACCTGTTTCACATAGAAGATATTTTAGAAAAAAAGACGAGAGGAGAATTTAACTATGACATTGCAAATGCAAATGGCCGTTTCTGATGTTTCTGAAGTTCTATTTGCAAGGAAATATGCTTACGACATTTTGCGAAGATTTTTCCTAGAAGAACCTTCCCAAGAGTATCTCAAACCATTTGTGCAAAGAAATATGATTAATCAATTTCCATTCCTATATGATTCACCTGGAATTCAAGAAGGGGTATGGGACATTCAAAAGTATCTCCAACAACATGATGTCGTTAACAATAAAGTTATTTTTGAAGACCTTCACTGGGATTTTACTAGAATGACTATTGGACCTTTTGAGCTAACAGTCCCACCTTGGGAGTCTTATTACACAAGAAAAAATCAACTGCTATTTCAAGAGTTAACCATGGACGTTCGTAGAACCTATAAAAAATTTAATTATGAGGTAAAGGAATTCAACTTAGAGGCAGATGACCATATAGGACTAGAACTGGATTTTATGTATCATCTAAATTCCCTTGCTTTACAATTGGAAAATAGTAGTTCAAAGGATAGCGTTGAACTATTATCCTACCTACTTCAGGAGCAAGACAAATTTTTAAAGAAGCACTTATTAAAATTCGGACCTACTTTTTCAAACAATATGATAAAAAATGCCGAGACAGGTTTTTATATCGGTATGGCGAAAATTTTAAAACACTTTTTAACCTTGGATTCAGAAGTTCTTCATGAACTTTTGAACATAGAAATTGTACAAAAAAACTAGAATGAAAGGAGATTTACCATGCTGGATCTATTTCAAAAGGCAAAAGAGTTTAAAATGTCTCGAAGGTCTTTCATTGGCTGGTCCTCTGCGTTAGCTGCAACGGCTGCTATCCCTGTTTCTAGAGGGTTGGTAAAAGCTGAAGGAAGCAATGATGTAGAAAGCGGTTCTGAGGAAGAAGTATGGAAGACGGCTGCATGCTGGCACAACTGTGGAGGTCGATGTTTGAACAAAGTTCTTGTGAAAGATGGGGTTGTTATTCGTCAGAAAACGGATGATACTCACCCAGATAGCCCAGACTTTCCACAACAGCGTGGATGTCTTCGTGGTCGGTCTCAAAGACAACAAGTCTTCGGACCAGATCGTCTGAAGTATCCAATGAAGAGAAAGAATTGGGAACCAGGTGGAGGAAAGAAAGAATTACGCGGCAAAGATCAATGGGTTCGTATTTCATGGGACGAAGCATTAGATATTGTCTCTAGTGAAACGAAACGAATTTCCGAAAAGTATGGAAATGAGTCTATTTGGGCAACTGGAGGTGGAGAGATAACGAAGGTGCTCTCCACAACAGGAGGTTGTACAACAGATTGGGGAACGACATCATTAGGAGCATGGACATTTGTACCAGGAATGATCGGAGTAAATTGGTGGGGTACTGGAATCAATGATCGCTTTGACATTAAAAACTCCCAACTTATTGTGTTATGGGGTACAAATCCTGCTTGGAGTAGTGCAGGTAATCCTGCTTATCACTTTTTACAAGCCAAAAAAGCTGGGGCAAGATTCATTTCTATTGATCCATTCTATAATCCTACTGCTAGTTTAGTAGATGCTGACTGGGTGCCAATTCGTCCTGGAACAGATCATGCTCTAGCGTTAGGCATTATGCATACTTTGTTAGAAGAAGATGATCCAACTACCAATCCTTTAGTTGACTGGGAGTTTCTAACTAAATATTCGATTGGCTTTGATGAAGAACATATGCCAAAAGGTGCAGATCCAAAAGAAAATTTTAAGGATTATATATTAGGTACCTACGACGGTCAACCAAAAACTGCTGACTGGGCATCAGAAATTAGTGGGGTTAAACCTACTAGAATCAGGGAGTTAGCAAGAGAAATTGGAGGTACTAACCGTGTTGCTTTATTAACCGGATGGGCACCTGCACGTATTAACGAGGGAGAAGGATGGGTTCATTCTTTTGCCACTCTTGGAATTATGACTGGTCACATGGGGAAATCAGGTAGCATGACTGGAGTGAGCTGTCACCAACAAGCAGCTAATGGTGGGCCATCCTTGCTAAAAGCTGGGGGAACAGGATATCCATCACCGCCAACCAATCCTGTCACACATCGAATCAATCATAATGAAATCTTTCAGGCTGTCCTTGATGGAAAATTTTATCAGCAAGATGAAGGGGAAAGAAAAATTAATATCCAAATGATGTATCATCAGTTTAATGCAACTATGCAAACTAGAATAGATATTACATCTGGAATTGAGGCGGCACGTAAAGTTGAATTTGTTGTCTCCAATGCTTATGTGCTTAACACAAATGCCAAATATTCAGATGTAGTTTTACCAGTCACTACGGAATGGGAAAGAGAAGGTGGACTACTGACAGGAAATCAAGAAATGATAATAGTTCACACTAAAATAACGGAACCGCTATATGAAGCAAAAAGTGATATATGGATTGCTAGTGAGTTAATGAAAAAGTTAGGAAAAGACTCTAAAGAACTTTATCCATTTGACGAAAAGCAAGCTTTCTTTAATCAATTAGCGCAAACTCAGGTAATCGACAAACAAGGTGTTAATTTTGAACCTTTACTAACGATCACAGCTAAGGATATAGCTGAGTGGGGTGTTGAAGGTAAGCCTCAAAAAGGAAGAATAAGCTTGCAAGAGTTTATCGATAAGGGAATTTATCAAATTGAAAGAAAACCAAATGATCAGTACAGTTATATTGCCTATCAAGATTTCATTGAGGATCCAGAAAATAATCCTTTAAGTACGGAATCTGGTAAATTCGAAATCTATTGTAATACGATTGCAGAGAATTCAAAGAAAAACTGGACAGAACAATCTCCAATAGCAAAATATATACCTAAACCACAGGGCTATGAAGACACATTTAGTAATTGGGAAGCAAAAAAGAAAGGGAAGTATCCATTCCAAGTTTATAATCCTCATTACTTACGTAGATCGCATAGTACATTTGATAATGTCCAGTGGTTGAGAGAGGCATGGCCTAACCCGGTATTCTTGAATGCTAGCGATGCAAAAAAACTTGGTATTAGGGACGGGGATACTGTATTGCTTTCCAATAATTATGGAAAAGTGTTACGTCCAGCTAAGCTTACTGAAACGATGATGCCAGGAGTTATTGGTCTACCACATGGTGCATGGGTGGAAATGGATGAAGAACTAGGTGTCGATAAAGCCGGTGCTGACAACATGTTATGTGGCCCTAATGCTACTGGTTTTGGTACCTCTGGATGGAACACTGCAGTTTGTAATTTAGAAAAATGGACTGGAGAACCATTAGAAGAAGACGTGAAGTGGGAGCAACGTATTATAAAATTTTAAGAAAAGGAGGGTGTAAATCATGGCTCAAATGGGATTTTTTATAGATGTAAAAAAATGTATCGGATGTAAAACATGTACAGTAGCCTGTAAAGACAAAAATGACTTAGAAGTAGGAAGAAATTTTCGAAGAGTCTATGATTTTGAAGAAGGGACTTTTCCCAAACCCTATACCTATCATATTTCCATAGCGTGTAACCATTGTGATGAACCGGGTTGCGTGAAAGGTTGTCCAACTATGGCAATGCACAAGCGTGAGGAAGATGGAGTAGTTGTAGTGGATGAGTCAAAGTGTGTAGGCTGTCGTTATTGTGAATGGAATTGTCCATATGAAGGACCCCAATATGATGAAGCAGCTGGGAAGATGACTAAGTGTGACACCTGCCTTGACTTGAGAGAAAAAGGGGAAAATCCTGTCTGCGTTGACTCTTGCATCATGCGCGCCATTGAGTTTGGTCCAATTGATGAGCTTCGTGCGAAATATGGAAATGTGAACGAAATCAAAGGAATGCCGAGTGCCTCTTTGA
This sequence comes from Bacillaceae bacterium S4-13-56, assembly GCA_040191315.1. Classification (NCBI taxonomy): domain Bacteria; kingdom Bacillati; phylum Bacillota; class Bacilli; order Caryophanales; family Bacillaceae; species Bacillaceae bacterium S4-13-56. Next base: position 12,640 of record JAWJLM010000081.1, read on the forward strand.
CGAAGCCAAATATCGTTATTCATTATTAAATTTTAAAAGGAGGGATTACCATGAATGAATGGGCATTACTCATATACACCATCTGCGTGCAAGCAGCTGTAGGTGGAGTGTTTATGTTATGGGTTTATTATTGGAAGTTATCCAAAATGGAGGAATCCAAAACCTTTTTATTATACAAGGTGCCATTGCTAGTAGTTTCGGGGCTTTCCTTAGTTGGGTTAGTTGCATCGTTTGCGCACCTAGGGACACCCTTAAATGCTCTTAACACCTTGCGTCATCTAGGATCGTCCTGGATGAGTAGAGAAATTTTATTAACTGGAATCTTTATAGCTTTGGTTTGTATAACAACAGGTCTTGTATTTGTTCAGAAAAAAGTCAATCCACACTTTCTGTTGGTAACCTTTTTAGTAGGTCTTGGAACGGTGTTTACAATGAGTGCGATTTATGCGAATACCTTTGTTAATGGCTGGAATTCCATTAATACGTATACTTCCTTTTATGGAACTGCTTTAGTTCTTGGGCCAGTGTTGGGTGCGAGTATGATTGTTCCAATGTTAAGAAAAGAGAACCAGGAATTGACACAAGGCTTAATAAAACAGTCATTTTATGTAGCTATCCTTGGTGTAGCTGTTCAGTTAGTTGGCCTTGCTGTATTTTCAACAGGTACGTTTGATATCAATATGATTAATGGGGCTACAGCAGCTGAAGCTTTAGACGGGTTCCAGGGAACAGTTGCCCTACGCTGGATTGTAGAAGTCGCTGGGTTAGCCTTGCTAGGATATGTAGCCTTAGCCTCGATGAAACAAAAAGTATCTTTCTCCCTCGTCCATGTCGTCTTAGCAGTCTTAGTAGTTGCCGAGGGAATTAGCCGATACGTCTTTTATACCATTGGATCGTAAATTAACACCCTCTTACTAACTTAAACCGACCCCCAAACCCGATAAGGGTAGGGGGGTCGGTTTTTTGTTGTGCTGATAGGGACGGTTCTCACCAACACGGTATCTTGTAATACGCAGTAGTGTGTTGGTGAGAACCGTCCCCACCAGCACGTCTGCCAGCACACCCTAAAATTTTCCTTATTTCTAACGATTGTGTGAAGGTGATTGTTGAAAGGTGTTTTATGAGATATCCTTAGAATAGAAGTATCATAGGAGGGTTGATTGCTATGAATGATGATTACATTGTTCCAAACTTTGTAGAGGATTTACTTACTGCATCTAATAATGGACTCAATGGTATTTCTGATGCATTGTCTACGTTGTTACACACTCCCGTTATCATCACTGATTCCCTTTATCATATCCTCTCTATGAGTCAATTTGAATATAAGAATGATAGTCTTCAAGTTATGGTGGAGCCATCCCCTTATCAAGAGGATCCCATGCTACATGAGTGTTTTCTTGTCACCAAAAATGAAAAGGAATCTGCTTTGAGATGTATTATATCTTTTGATCAAAAAGTAGAAGGATTCCTTTTTGCTGTTGGTAATCCTCAAAAAATGGAAACTTCTCTTCTTAAATTAGCAACCTCGTTATGTTCCATGAACATTAAAAAAAATGTGGAGATTGTAAAAGAGAAAAAACGTTATAAGGATGCTTTTTTATATAATCTTCTCTACGGCAATATGAAGGAAAAAGCAGATATTGTTTCCTACGGTCATTTATGGAGATGGGATTTTGAGGAACCTATGACTGTTATTGTGTTTTCTATTGAGGAATACAATATGTATACAGATGATAAGAATTTGATAGAAGCCTTATTTTATGTCGTAAAAAAGGCTTTAACTCAACATCAATTCACACCTATTTTATTGAAAAAAAGAAATGAAGTTACCGTCATTTTTCCAACGGTGACCCAAAGTGATAATCAAAAAGAAGATTTAACACAACTCATTCACTTTATTTTAAACCAAACAAAAGATACACAATTGGAAGATCGAGTTCGATGTGGAATTGGGAGAACCTATGAGAACCCAGTTGAAATCTTTCGGAGCTACCAAGAAGCTAAAGTGGCCTATGAGCTAGGTCTATTATTAAACATTTCACTCCCTTTCTTCGAGGATTTAGGTTTAGAAAGAATTTTATATAAGCATGATTTACAAGACTTAAAGGAATTTTATTTCCATGTTCTTGGAAGAATAGAGGCATTAGATGTTGGTAAAGAGCTTATGATCACTATTGAACAATTAGCCAAAAATCAATTTGATCTTAAGCGTACATCCGATGCAATGTTTATCCACAAAAATACACTAAGATATCGAATCAAAAAAATAGAGGAAGTCCTGCAACAAAAGTTAGATGATGTAGAAACACGTCTCAATATCTCGGCTGCTCTTAAAATTAAGCAACTTCATAAAGTGTAAGTCAGCATTAGAAACTGTAGCATATGGAAAACAAACCTAAGACAAGGTGGGATTAGGATGGAAACAAAAATTTATCGGAATGCCTGTCCGAGAAACTGCTATGGTACCTGCTCGATGCTATCTTATGTCAATAATGGAAAGCTTATAAAAGTGACGGGGGATCCTGAACACGGATACACACAGGGACATCTATGCGCCAAAGGGTATGCTTATACCCAATATACTTATAATCCACTCCGCATTAAATACCCACTGTTACAAACTCCAAGAGGATCGGGAAATTGGAAACGAATTACTTGGGGAGAAGCTTATGAAAAAATTGCTAATAAAATACTAGAGTTAAATGAACGTTATGGTTCCAATCTTGCCTGTGGGTTCAATAAATTTTCTGGGAATTTAGGGTTATTACATTATGCCGTAGAAGGGATGTTTAATAGTATAGGACCTCACACCAAGCCTGTCGGTAATCTGTGTGTATCTACAGGGGAGGAGGCTATGAAGGATTCCTTTGAAAATTACATTAGTCCGGACCCGGAAGATATGACTCAGTCTAAGCTTATTGTCATATGGGGAGCTAATCCAGCAGTTACGAACATCCACCAAATGAAATTTATTTATCAAGCGAAGAGGAATGGAGCGCCCCTTGTCGTTATTGACCCTGTGTATACAGAAACAGCCCAAAGAGCAGATATTTATGTTCAAATTAAACCTGGAACTGATGAAATTTTGACCTATGGAATAGCCAAGCTGCTGCTGGAAAAAGGAGATGCCTACTCTGCTTCTTCTGTTGGAAAAGGATGGGAGTCCTACAAAAAATATATAGAAGAGAGTGTGGATCTTTCAGATGTTTGTCACATCACTGGAGTTGAACTTTCCATAATTGAACAACTAGCCTCTCTCTATCAGTCACAAGTCCCAGTAGCTACTTTGATTGGTTTTGGTATTCAACGATCAAAAAATGGATGGGCTGCAATAAGATCCATTAATTCTCTTGTTGCTATAACTGGTAATTTACATCGAAAACATGGAGGAGTCTATTTTGCTCATATGGATGTCTTTAATTTCCCTCTCAATCTATATAACTTACCTGAGAAAAGCCATCCAACAATAAAAAAGTCCAGGGAAATAGATATATCTAATTTCCCTAATAAGGTGAGTAGTTTTATAGATCCTCCTTTGAAGATGTTATGGATTGCTTCAAGGAATGTTTTAGCGCAAGATCAAAATTTAGATGTCTGGAAGAAGCTATTTCAAGATTTAGAGCTTGTGGTAACTGTAGATCTATTTATGACGGAAACTGCTAAGCAATCAGATCTTGTTCTTCCAGCTATGAGCCATTTTGAAGAGGCCGATTTGAATGTAGGGTATTGGCATTATTGGTTATCTTTGAATGAAAAATCCATATCTCCTTATTTTGAGGCAAAAAGCGACTTGCAAATTGCTCGAGAGTTGACGAGGAAGCTGAATGAACTTTCACCTGGGTTTTCGACGTTTCCTTCGGATAGGGAGCCGGAAGAATGGATTGAAATGGAATTGTCGGAAGAAATTAAAGAGTTATATGGTTTGAGCAGTGTGGAGGATTTGAGAAGGGGCTCCCATCAACGTAAGCCAGTTCCCTGGGGTGCGAGCAATTCTAAGGGCGAAGCAGCGGAAGATTCGACTTTTTTTTCAAAGAATATGGGTTTTCGATTCTTTGTGCCTGACGTGGGATTGAGTGAGAGAATTGGTTTTGACGAGAGTGGTGTAGATGATAAGGGTGAACTTTCGTTTCGATTGTTTACGCCGCAGTCGTTGTTAAGGATTCATTCTCAATTTGAGTTGGTGAGTTGGCTTCATTCTGAGGAAGAGGGGCCGGTTGTAGGGTTGAATGTGGGTGTGGCTGATCAGTTGGGTGTGAGGGATGGCTCGTTTGTTGAGGTTTATAATGAGTTTGGAGTGGTGAAGGCGAAGGTTCGGTTGAGTAAGGGGGTTCCTCGGGATATGCTGGTTGTTAATCAGAGTGGGAGGAATTCGATTAATCAGTTGATTGGGCGTGAATCTTCAGTTGATGTTTGGGAGAATGATGTGATGTTTGATCATGTGGGTGGTGATCCTGTTTTCGAAAATGGAGAGGAAAATCGGCCGTCAAGTGTGTATTATTATGATACGTATGTTGGATTGAAGAAATGGGATGAGCGCATTGGATAAGCAAAAGGGATTTTTGTTTCACGCGGATGAGTGTATTGGGTGTTACGCGTGCGAGGTGGCTTGTCGGAATGAGAATCAGTTGAGAGGAGATGTTCGTTGGCGAAAGGTTTCTCAGTTGTCTGATGGTGTGAATCTTTCGATGTCATGTAATCATTGCAGTAGTCCTGAGTGTTTTCGTGTGTGTCCAGAGAGGGCGTTTGTGAAGCGGCATGATGGTGTGGTGATGATTGATTCTAGTCTTTGTACGGGGTGTGGGCTTTGCGTACCTGCTTGTCCTTATGGGGCGCCACAGTTTGATTCGGAGACGCAGAAGGTGAGTAAGTGTCAGATGTGTTATCCGAGGCAGGATGCAGGGCTCCCAACGGCTTGTGTAGAGGCCTGTTCAACAGGTGCCCTTAAGCTTGTGGATTTAGATGAATTCTATGACCCCAACACTGTACCTAGTATTCCGGGCTTTCCAGACATTAGAATTACCCAGCCATCCATTGTGTTTTATCCTCCGAAGCCCAAGCAGAGGTATTTCTTGAAGGAGTAGTGTTCGTAGGGACGGTTCTCACGTTGAATTTCTTGTTCTGTATGTATGGGTCCTTTTAGTGTGTTGTTATATTATTATATTGATTGAGTGAATAGTGGTTGCTATTTACTCTTTTTTTGTGGCGTAGGAGTGTTTGAAGTGTGTTTTTGTTGGTAGTGGAGAGTAGTAATTCATAAATAATCTCGTTCTATTGACTGGTTTTCCAGATTGGGGAGTCAAAA
>JAWJLM010000082.1 GCA_040191315.1 Bacillaceae bacterium S4-13-56
CCAAGAGGTTACGGTACCAACTTCACAAGTTGGGTTTTTATTCAGTGCATTTTTTGTGACCGTAGGATTGATTGTTTCCTCAAACGTAACGATATTCGGAGTGTTATTGGGGCCTGTTTGGCTCCCAATGTTGTTTGTCTTTCCCGGAGTAATAATAGGTAGTTTTATTAAGAAAATTATGAATAATATTTCTTAAAAACTATCCTCCTTTTCTATTAAAAGAGGATGTTTTTTAATGCCGAATACATAACAGAGTTACTTTGTGATTACGGCCATAAGAATGTACCACTTCTGCCATGTTTTTTACCAGCGATTGCCACACGGGACTTATCACTTGTTGCCAATGCGTTTACCAATGGGGTAACCTCAATAAAAGCGGATTTACAACGTTAAGGATTTTGAAAGATAAAAAGCCTAATCCCTTCGTATTTTTAGCGAGGTATTAGGCTTATGATATCCAACAATAGCGCCCTATAATTGAATAAGCTTATTTGATAAAATCGTTAATTAGTTGCTCTGTTGTGAGTGTTGTGGCAAATTCATCATGCAATGTAGTTAGAGATATCTAGCTGTTAATTGACCTTTATAATAATCTTCCCGATATTTTTGTTGTTCTCCATATGTTCATGTGCTTGTTGGATTTGATCAAAAGCAAATACATGATCAACAACTGGACGAAGCTTGTTATTACGAAAAAGCTCTAGAGTTTTAGAGGAAAATTCGGATGTTAGTGCTGCCTTGTATTCATCGCTTCTTGGTGTGAGCAGCGTTCCAGTCAGCTGGATCCGTTTTGAGATTACATCCATTAAATTGAACTTTTCAATTTCTGCACCACCTAAAATTCCAATCAACACCCATCGTCCATCTACTTTTATACTAGCAAGATTTTTTCTCCAATAGGATGCACCAATGAAATCAAGGATTAAATCAACCCCTTGATTTTTGGTCGTATTCAATACTTCCTCATCAAAATTCTGTTCTTTATAGTTTATACAAGCATCTGCGCCTAATGACCGACAAAAGTCTAACTTCTCTTTGGAACCGGCTGTTGTAATTACATTCGCTTGTCCAATTTGTTTGGCAAGCTGAATCGCTGCCGTTCCCACTCCACTTCCGCCCGCATGAATTAACACGTTTTTACCTTCACGTAATTGTCCTATCCAAAATAACGTTTGGTAAGCAGTCAAAAATACTTCAGGAATAGCTGCAGCCTCTTCAAATGAAAGGTTTTCCGGAATCACCATCGCTCTATCATCCGGCATCACTACGTATTCTGCATAACCACCTCCATTCACAAGTCCCATAACGTTCGTGCCAACTGCTGTTTTTGCACCTGCACCCGCTTTTTCAACAGTTCCAGCAACTTCGACACCTAAAATCAGATTGTTCAAATAACCTGAACTGCTTTCCCTATTAACGATATCTGTTCGATTAACAGCTGCAGCCTTTACTTTGATTAATAATTCTCCGTCTTTTGGGATTGGTTTAACATATTCTTCAATTTGTAATTGTTCCGCGCCGCCCGGTTGTTTAACAATGATTGCTCTCATGGATGTTCCTCCTCGTATATTACTTGTAGCTCTTCCTTAACCTTTCAGAAAAATTTCACTGAAAATTGGATAGCAATATTAGTTTTCCTTCAAATTGAAAAAATTTGATCAAAATAGCCTCTTTAAATATATCTCTAGAATGATTTTTATAAGTAGGTTTAGTTATTTACTACCTCTGTTGCTTAAATTGGGGTGCTAATGGATAAATATGGTAATTCAATTTTGCAGCTATATATTAACCATCATTTTGTTACTCAACCTTTATGGAAAGGTTATTCAAAAGAATAGAGCATCTTTTAAATATTTTCTCTACTTTCTCCATTGTATTCGTTCAGGTTTCGCCTTAGGGACATTGGGACAGGTTTATTGTCCCATTTCTGTTTGTATATCCGATATCCTATTAGGCTCTTTCCTGTCCCTTTTTCATTAAGAGCCACAGGACAAAATTAAAATCCTGATAAAGAAATTTTTAAATAAAACCCTTTAAACAATTTGGTTATTCATATTAGTAAACAAGCGAATTTGGCTATATTCCATCCGAAATGGGGTTTGACAAATTACAAAAGATTCGTTCCACCAAGAGGTTACAGTACCAATTTCACAAGTTGTATTTGGATGAAACCAGTATTATCAAAGGTCTTGGATTTTTGTCCGTTGGCTCTAACAAAAAATTATTTGGGATAGCGGCAGGGAACTTGGTGGGACATGGTTCCTGTCCCTGCGTCCCTTGATCGTTCTTTCTTATTTTGGAAAATTCCTTCACGGTGGTTTCCAAATAAATATTTTTGCAGGGGATCAGCACCCCTGTTTCCTTAATCTTGTAATAATTCAATTGTCCTCCTGATTGTCGTCCCCATAGTCTGCTTCAGAACCTGAACTCTTCCCAAACAATTGTTTCATATAATTCTGATGTTCATTTAACACACGTACAATTTGAACTTTATCATTTTCTATACGATAAAAGAAATAATTCTTTTCTAAAAATATATAACGATAATCCGTTTGCACATCAATTAGTTTGCCTAATTCAACACCGGATACAGGGTATTGCTCTAACCTTCTGATATTTGCCGTAATCTTTTTCAATATTCTTTGTGCAATATTCTGTCCCCATTTTGTCATAATATAGTCATTTATATATTGCAGATCTTCTAATGCCTTGGGCGAGTATTCTACTTTTGGCATATTTATATTCCTAGTATAGCTTCAACATCATCTGCCGAAATCCACCCTTTCTCTCTTGCTGATTTCTCACCTTCTTCAAGCTTAGCCAATAATCTGATAGTCGCTTTCAACTTTTCTAAATCTTTAATTGTTACGATTGCATATTCTCCTCGTCCATTTCTGGTTAAATAAACTGGGCTGTTTTCCGTTACTTCATTGAGAACCTCTGTATAATTCCTTAAATCTGAAACCGGTTTTATATTTAGCATGACAATCATCTCCTTATTTAAATATTATACAACATCCAATGTGTATGTTGTGTAAAATTAACATGCTTATTTACAGCTACTTGAATATTATCGAAGTTATCATTTATGTTAAATCACCGATGGTAATTTTATATTAGGATGGGTGATGACATTTTTGATGTAGCTTACACTTTTAATTTTTTCATTTGGATATATAGCATTAGAATTGGGGGCTTTAGCTTTCAAGCCCCGGACTTCTATCAAAAAACGGTTATGAGATAGTCGGTGTAATTGAAGGACATCCAAACAAAAAAAATCAGCAGTATTACCTAAAAAAAGAAATTAACTTATGATTAATCATATTACACTCAGAGGGCAAGTAATCTTTATAGCATAAGAACAGGCAGCGTTGTTATTGAAACAAACGGGGCAGGATAGTGCGGAAAGTGAATTATGTAAGGTAATATTAGAGGAGCGAAACAATTGGGGGAATAAGAAAATGAACATTGAACAAGAACTTTATCAAGCTGCAATCGATTTGATAGAAAAAAGATATGCTACTGGATGGGGCGGAGCAGCAGCAATGTATACAGAGGATGGCCAAATCTTAACAAGTGTATCACCAGATGTTATCAATGCTTCAACTGAGTTATGCATTGAAACAGGTGCAATCCTTGAAGCACATAAACTTAATACTAAGATCACACATACTATTTGTGTTGTAAGAGAAGATGAAAATACTGAATTTACAGTTTTACCACCTTGTGGCGTATGTCAAGAAAGACTTTTTTACTGGGGAGAAAATGTAAAAGCAGCTGTAACGAATTCAAGTGGAAATCTGGATTATAAAACATTAAAAGAAATTCAACCACACCATTGGTATAAGGCTTATAAAGGTAATTTAAAATATTAACGTAACAGGTGTGTTAATCAAAGATAGTAGCAAGAGAGCTTTCCCGCTTAGCATGAAATGGCAGGCTATCCTATCAGCTTAGAGATATCTGTCAGTTCAGTAACATTCATATCGTATGTCTAGATAACTTAATCATACAGTAGAAGGCAATGTTCAAAACTTTGGATTTTTTGCATGGTTGTATGAAACCGAGTCAGCTAACAGTAGCCGTCGGAATAAGCAAGCCAAACCTGCAAAGGCCAATCGTGGTCTCTTTGTTGGACCTATTCCTTTTTACAGTTATTACTCAGAATTGCCATAAAGACGGCGATATTCATATCCATTCTAGCTTCGTTGATCCTTTACAAGATATGTAAAAGGCAACTCCTGTAAGGGTTAGTTACCTTCTTTTAAAATTAACTGTGAAACACACTCCACCTGGCTGGTTTGAGGAAACATGTCCACCGGCTGAACAGATTCGACCTTATATATGTTCCTAAGATAAGATATATCTTTAGCTAATGTAGATGGATTGCAGGAAACATAGATAAATTTTTTCGGTTTCACTTTTTTAATCGTATCTAAAAATGAGTTTTCACAGCCGACTCGAGGAGGATCCACAATAATCACATCTGGTTGGAACCCTTCTTTTTGCCATTTAGGAAGCCATTCTTCCGCTTTTCCTGTTACAAAGCTTGCATGTTTTATCCCTTGTTTTTTGGCGTTTCTTTCTGCATCTTTTACCGCATCAGGAATTACTTCAATTCCCCTGAGCTCACTCACTTTGTCAGCTAACCAAAGACCAATGGTTCCCACTCCACAGTAGGCATCCACGATCTTTTCTACTCCTGATAAGTTAGCCACTCGCTTGACTTCATTGTACATTTTAGTTGTCTGCTTAGGATTCAGTTGAAAAAAAGCTCTAGCCGATAACTCGAAACTAATATCCTCAAGCTTTTCTTCCAAATACCAAGCTCCTTCTAAATGGTGAGTTTCTTCTCCAAATATCAACGAGGTTTTCTTATTATTTATATTCAAGATTAAAGAATTAATCTCAGGTAATCTTTTTTTGATTTCCTTTACAAGAAGGCCCTTTTTTGGAAACTCTTTTGATGTGGTGACTAACACAAGTTGCGCTTGTTTCGTTTGGAAGCCAACTCTAGAAACAATCGTTCGTATAACACCTTTTTGATTTCGCTCATTATAAACAGGAATCTTCAAGTCCTGAATGATGGATTTCATCGTTTTTGCAATATGATTGGTTAGCGGATGCTGCACAAGGCAGTCTGAAATATCTACAAGACGATGGGAATCTTGACCGTAAAGACCAGCGATCACTTTTTTTCCATCCATGCCAACTTGTAATTGACTTTTATTCCTGTAATCCCATGGATGGTCCAACCCAAATGTAGGATGAACATGATCTTCCGTAATCATACCTTTTGCATATCTTTCAAAAGCCTGAAGAATTAAATCACGTTTATATTCCAATTGTTTCTTATAATCTAAATGCTGAAGCTGACAACCACCACACGGTCCATAAACTGGACACGGAGGATCTACACGGTCTTTTGAACGCTTCCTTATCTTCTTTATGTCTGCTTGTATAAATTTTTCTTGATTCGCCTTAACAACCCCTATAACTTCTTCATCTGGAAGGGCACCAGGAATAAACACAGCCTTACGTTTGAAATAACCAATTCCTTCACCATTGATTCCAAGTCTTTTAATCGTTAATGGAAATTCATCGCCTGGTTTTAGTTCTTGATTCTGTTTTCCCATAAAAATCCTCATTTCCTTCATTATGCTCGTACTACATTATACATGAGAAGGGTAAAAGTACAAAAACTGTCATTTTACATTTTCTTCTAGCTCAATTAAGCTATTTGTACTTTTTATTATTTGGTATAGTTTTGATATAATTTTTTCCATGAGAAGGCCTCTTTCTATAAATGTACTAACCTGTCAAATCATACATTTATGATAGAGCGCCTTTTCTTTTTTGACTAGAAAATAGCTTTATTTACCCTCGAGAAATATTTTGCACATACTCATATAAGAAAAACTCGGCATTCGCCAAGCCTTTGTCGCGAATGCCTTAGTTGTACTTATGCAGATAGGAATGTTTTATACTTTCCTATCTGTTAAGAAAAGCGCAAGCGCCCTTGATCATCGACGTAAGGCGGTGAGGCCCACAGGATGTGGGTCACGTAGGCGTTGCAACACGATGTCGCGGTTTTAGCCTACGTTCCCTCCTGGATAAAGGAAACACGGTTCACGAGGGCTCGCAGGATGCGAGTCCGTTCGGGTTTGCGAATCATTTCGGTGGGACGAGTAATCGCAGTCCCAATACGATGTCTCGTTTTTAACCGAACCTCCTTCATCGATGTTGACTTATCGAAGGGGAGGAGGGAACCGACTCTAGTCGATAGGCTGCCCTTGAAACAAGAAAAGCACTTGTTTCTGCGAACTAGCTCTAGGTAGCTTTCCTTACTCGGGGGGAAAACTTCGAAGATTACTCGATGATACTTTTTCGCTGGAGCTAGACAAATTTTATACTTTATCTTGCAAAAAAGATTCCTCGAAAGCTGAGGAATCTTTTTTTAATAAATATCTTTTTTTATCCAAAATCCTTAACAAATGGTTCAGGTAGAATTTGCTTTCTCATAAAGTAGTTTAGACTTTTAAAGGTGTAGCCTTCTTCTCTTAAATCATCAATAAGATGACTTAATGCCTCGGCATTGTCACTCGATACAGCATGAAGAAGCATGATTGCTCCAGGATGCACTTGCTTCATAACCTGTTCATAAGAATGTTTCCAACCCTTTTGATTATTCGTTTCCCAATCAACGTACGCAAGGGACCAAAACATGTTCGCATATCCAAGTTCAGACGCTGCACTTAAAGATTCAGGAGTAAAAGTTCCTCTTGGTGGTCTTAAAAAAGACATGGATTGCTGAGTGGAAATGTTCGCAACAGCCTCTTCCACTTTTCGAAGTTCTTCTTTAATTTCTTCCTTGCCTAACGTAGTAAAATCCGCATGGCTCCAAGAATGGTTTCCGACAATATGTCCTTCCTGGACCATTCTTTGGATCAGTTCCTCTGAACTTTCAACGTAATGTCCAGTTACGAAAAAGGTAGCTGGCACCTCTTTCTCTTTTAGCACATCTAAAACTTGATCAGTATATCCTTGCTCATATCCATTATCAAAAGTTAAATATAATACCTTCTCTCCAGAAGGATCATAAAAATATCCATTGTTTTGTTGAAGAATGTTTTCATAAGTTCCAGCAATAGGAGGAAGCCCTTCTCCTCTTTTCTGAAACCCCCATCCATAGCTTTGAGCGGATGTAATCGTTGGTAAAAGTAGTACGAGAATGAAGCTACATATAAATGATCGTATTATTTTATTCATGAAGTCTCACCTGCTCTTTTTTTCTTAGTGTGAGACAAAGCAGGTGACTTCATTCTTTTTGTTAAAGAATAATTGCTGCAATCCAACCAAAAATAAATAATGGAATATTAAAGTGAATAAAAGTTGGAACACATGTGTCCCAAATATGATGGTGTTTTCCATCTGCATTAAGACCAGACGTTGGTCCAAGAGTACTATCTGAAGCAGGTGAACCTGCATCACCCAAAGCACCAGCTGTTCCAATTAATGCCGCAATTGCCATGGGTGAAAATCCAGCAGCTAAACAGATTGGAACATAAAGTGCTGTAATGATTGGAATTGTTCCAAAGGAAGAACCAATACCCATCGTGATCAATAAACCGACTAATAATAGGACAAATGCAACCATTATCTTATTATCCCCAATGATTTCTGATGAGGATTCTACTAACTGATTAATGGAGCCAGTTTCCGTTAAAATATGGGCATAACCAGAAGCAACTAGCATTACGAATGCAATGGTACCCATCATAGCAACGCCTTCCGTCATCAAGCTGTCTCCACGTTTGATCGGAACGACGAATAAGATAAACATAAGAATAAGTCCAGTTAATGCACTTAAAATAAGATTTTCAGTTACAACTTGTACCACTAAAGCAGCTACAATTGCCACTAAAGTTAACCAGTGGGAAAGCTCCATTTTGGTTGATTTTTTATTATCTGCATTTATTTTGATTGGTTCAAAATTAAGGTCGCTCGTTTGGATCACTCGATCCTTACGATACGTAATGAAAATAGCAATTAACAAACCAACAATCATACCTGATCCAGGTAATAATAAAGACAAGGCAATTTCGTTTATGGATAGTTCAGTTCCACTTTGCGCCATTGCCTTTTGAATCGTTTGATGAAAAATTAACCCGTATCCTAGAGGAATCATAATATACGGTGCCTTTAAACCGAAAGTAAGTGCTGTTGCTACAGCCCTTCTATCAATTTTCATCTCATCGAAAAGTTTTAATAAAGGTGGAATTAAAATTGGAATAAAAGCAATATGAACCGGAATCACGTTTTGTGATAATGATGCAATTCCTGCGATGATTAATAAAAGTGTAGCTCGCTTCCCTTTTAAAACTCTTATTAATGTTGAAACTAAGATATTCGTAATTCCTGTGTAACTAATAGCTGCTGCAAAAGCTCCAAGAACGATATAACTTAGTGCTGTGTTTGCTTGTCCACCCATACCATCTACAAGCAAAGATATAGAATCTGTGAATGATAACCCACTGATTACCCCAGCAGTCACCCCAGCAGCAATAATTGCCAAAATAACATTAATGCGAAATAAACTTAATAAAGACATTACAATAACAGAAATAATAACAGCCGATGCCATGATGTCACTCCTAACTTTTATTAGTGTGGTATTAGTTTTGTTGCATTAGGGATTGGTTTATTTATCTAACACGTTAATGTTTTACCACGATAAAGAATTTTTATCAATAGGTTCTAAAAAAGGCGGAAGATTGAGAAAATTATTATGTTTTTGATGGGGATGGTATTAGGGAATCGATGAAATTAACACTTTTTTTGGATATGAGGATGGACGTTTGAATACTTGTTTGTTTAGGGGAAATAGGAATTATTTACTTTTCTTATAAAAAGGCCCTCCATTGAGGACCTCATCAGATTAAACGAACACTGGCTCTTTAAATTCAGTTAATTTTTCTAAAGAAGATTTTTCAACGTCTTCATGAAGGCTGTTTCCATGGGAGTCCATGGTTACTATGGCTGTAAATCCATTAACTCGCAGGTGCCACATAGCTTCAGGAACACCGAATTCCATAAGATCCACACCTTCTACTCCTTCAATACGCTCTGCGTAATATTGAGCCGCGCCTCCAATAGCATTCAGATAAACTCCCCCATGCTCTTGTAGGGCATCGAGAGTTTTTCGTCCCATTCCACCTTTGCCAATAACAGCACGAATACCAAACTTTTTCATGACAGTTCCTTGATATGGTTCCTCACGGATACTAGTTGTTGGACCAGCAGCCTTCACTTCCCAGTTCCCTTGATCATCCTTCAGCATAACTGGTCCACAATGGTATAGAACCGCTCCGTTTAAATCAACTGGTGAGTCATTGTCCATTAAGTATTTGTGGATGGCATCACGGCCGGTGTGCATAATCCCATTAATTTTTACAACATCTCCAACTTTAAGGGATCGAATCTGCTCTTCAGAAATAGGGGCAGTTAGCTCAACAACACGTGCTTCACCTTTAGACTCTTCTTTTTCAAAAGTAGTTTTTTCACCCTCTTGATATTGCCAATCTGTAATCGCTCCAGTGTCTGGATTGATATTCACTCCAAGGCGGCGAAATGCCCAGCAGTTATAAGCTACAGAGACATAGAAGCTAGCAGGAATTCGATTCATCACACCGATCTTACATCCTAACAAAGTAGCTTCTCCACCAAATCCCATAGTACCAATTCCAAGTTTATTAGCGTTATCTAAAATATACTCTTCTAGTTTACGAAGGTCTTCATTTGGATTCACATCATCGACTGAACGGAAAAGTTGCTCCTTGGCAAGCTCATATCCACTTGTACGGTCTCCTCCAATTCCAACTCCAATGAACCCGGCAGAACATCCTTGACCTTGCGCTTGGTATACAGAATGCATAATACATTTACGAATTCCATCTAAATCGCGTCCAGCACGACCTAGACCTTCCAATTCTGTTGGGAGGCTGTATTGAATATTTTTGTTCTCACAACCGCCACCTTTTAATATAAGCTTGGCGTCAATATAATTTTCTTCCCACTGCTCAAATTTAACCACGGGTGTTCCCACACCAAGGTTTGTTCCACTATTTTCCCCTGTAAGTGAATCAACTGAATTCGGACGAAGTTTTCCATCTTTTGTTGCTTGTTCAATGGCTGCCAAAATAGCCTTTTTCATTTCAAGTTGGTTTACACCAACTGGAACCTTTAACTTAAATGTAGGTAGACCGGTGTCCTGGCAAATTGGTGATACCTTTTCATCCGCCATTTGAATATTGTTCGTGATTGTTCCTAAAGACATAGCCGCTCGTGTGCCAGCACTTTCCTGCTCACACGCCTTCTTCACGGCTCGTCTAACATCTTTAGGTAAATTAGTGGAAGTCTCCACTATTAGTTGATACATGCTTTCCTGAAACTTTTCCATCTCCCATTTCCCCCTCGTAAAACGTTTACAAAACGATTATACGATTGTTTTGTTTATTCGAGAAGGGAAATGTTTTCCACTTTAGTTGAAAACTACATGTTAGAGCGTCTGCTCTGATTCCGTGCGTCTCTTTTGGCCCGGCGCGCGTCCGTTTTGGTGATTCGCGCGTCTATTCGCTTAGTTTGCGCGTCTACTCCGATTCCGTGCGTCTCTTTTGCCCCGGCGCGCGTCCGTTTCGGTGATTTCCGCGTCTATTCGCTTAGCTTGCGCGTCTACTCCGATTCCGTGCGTCACTTTCGGTCCGGCGCGCGTCACTTTTGGTGATTCGAGCGTCTATTCGCTTAGTTTGCGCGTCTACTCCGATTCCGTGCGTCACTTTTGGTTCGGCGCGCGTCCGTTTCGGTGATTTGCGCGTCTATTCGCTTAGCTTGTGCGTCTACTCTGATTCCGTGCGTCACTTTTGGCCCGGCGCACGTCCGTTTCGGTGATTTGCGCGTCTATTCGCTTAGCTTGTGCGTCTACTCTGATTCCGTGCGTCACTTTTGGCCCGGCGCGCGTCCGTTTGCGTGATTTGCGCGTCTATTCGCTTAGCTTGCGCGTCTACTCTGATTCCGTGCGTCTCTTTTGGTCCGGCGCGCGTCACTTTTGGTGATTCGCGCGTCTATTCGCTTAGCTTGCGCGTCTACTCTGATTCCGTGCGTCTCTTTTGGCCCGGAGCTAGACAAATTTTATACTTATCTTGTAAAAAAAGTGTGGAGAATTTCTCCACACTTTTACTCATACATTTTCTCTAGTTCGTCAAGCATAGCTATGAGTTGATCAATATCTTCTACTGAAATTGTTTCTGGATCCAGTCTGTCCACCCTATCCATAAACACTGATAAACGAGTTTTCAGCTCTTGTATTTTGGTTGATTGGTCCGCCATGAATGGTCTCCTTTTTGCAGCTTTTTTCAGAATCCTGTGGTACCACTGAGAAGTGGGATGAGACGGTGTTCCCGTCCCCACAGCACATACTGTGCGCATCCCACATGGTACCACAAGTTTTTCTTGAAGGAAAAGGTTTAAAAATCCTGTGTTCCTGTCCCCTCCAGGTGTTCCCGTCCCCTCTCGGTGCAGCTCTAGTGGTCTTTTAGTGTAAAGCCGAAGGATACGTAGTCTTGGACGGGGATCCAGGCTCCGATTCCTTGGCGGGTTACATTTTTGACTACGAGTTTTTTCTTAGATCCTTTTAGCTCTAGATATACTTCTGCGAAGGTAACCACGCCTTTTTCATTAACTGCTGGCGCAAAGGCTTTTAATGTTCCAATTTGCTTTGGTGGAATTCCGTAGCTATTTGCTTTTTTAGTACCTTGGCCAATAACAGTATGAAAGGCTAATGGAAGTTCCGTTTCTTCATGTGCCTTCAGAAGCATCATCTTTTTAATTTCTTTGGCTTGATCTATCTTAGTCGTTAAGGCACCTTTCACATGCTTTTCCTCTTCTTGTTGATAATGAAGGGTTTGTTGCTCTTTTCCACCTAGATTATTGATGCGATTGGTATTAATTTCATGATACTCCCAGTTAATGCTTGTTTCATTTGATTCATAATTGATAGGCCAGTGCCCCATGTAAATCATTCCGCGATAACCGATTGCAAGCGGGGAAGTTTTTAATGACGATTCATTAAGCATACGAATTAACTCTGGATTTTCAATAGGCGTATCCACATTTTCTAAAAGTTCTTTTGTTAACTCACTTGGCTCGAGTACCGTTTGATCCTGTGTAGAATTGGGATAGGTGTTTTCTTGACTAATAGATAATACATGACTTGGTACACCGTAATTTGACTTCTCTTTTACACTATCTTCTTTTTTCTCCTCCACTTTTGGTTCCTTTTTGTCTTCAGCCAAATTAAAAGCGAAAGTCTGCATTGGTAAAACTATAGAAATAACTATAATTAAAAAGGTAAGTCTGAATTTAGATTTCATAGTAGACGTCACGATCCTTTCATTTTTTGCTTAGTTTTTTCGTAAAGAATTAAACTTATACAATTATTCTAAGAAGTCATTCATGAAAGAATATGTTACATTAAATCAAGAAAGATTTTTAACGTCACAAAAGGGGTATGCTTATGCTATCAGAGCACGGGCGCTTTCGAGTCCTTATTTTAATTGTTATGATTTCTGGTTTTTCACAGGGAATGCTTCTTCCACTTATTGCGATCATTTTAGAGCATAGCGGTATTTCATCCTCCATCAATGGTCTTCATGCGACTGGATTATACATAGGAGTTTTAATTGCTTCTCCATTTATGGAAAAACCAATGCGAGCTTTTGGATACAAACCTATGATTGTTGTAGGAGGAGCCCTTGTCTTTCTATCACTTGGGTTATTTCCTTTTTGGGAGTCGTTATGGTTTTGGTTCATTCTTCGTGTTCTCATCGGAATTGGAGATCACATGCTCCATTTTGGAACTCAAACATGGATAACAGCGACTTCTGCCGTTGACCGTAGAGGAAGAAATATTGCTTTATACGGACTTTCCTTTGGGTTTGGATTTGCTGTTGGTCCTTTAATGACACGCTTGTTGGAAATTGACCAACGCCTTCCATTTTTTATTTCAGCTTTGTTGAGCTTACTCGTATGGTCTTTGGTTTTTTGGGTTAGGAATGAAATGCCCGAAAAAGAAGAGATAGGCTCTGTTCGAAACTCTGGTTCTATCGGCCGTTTCGCACAAACATTGAAATATGCATGGGTAGCGTTCCTCCCCCCTCTTGGCTATGGGTTTTTGGAAGCAACATTAAACGGAATTTTTCCTGTTTATGGAATGAGGATTGGTCACGATGTTGACACCCTTTCCATAATCATCCCTTGCTTTTCATTTGGTAGCTTACTTTCTCAGCTTCCTCTCGGGATTATGAGTGATAAATATGGAAGGAAGAAAATTTTATCCTCCGTTATTACTGCGGGAGTTTTCACATTTCTTCTGGCTGCAATTTTTGAACATTCGGTCGTATGGCTATTTATTACTTTTACCCTTGCAGGGATTTTTGTGGGTTCTTTGTTTTCTCTAGGAATCTCTTATATGACAGATCTTTTACCAAAATCTTTACTCCCAGCTGGAAACATTATGTGCGGGATTGCATTTAGCCTTGGGAGTATCGTAGGACCTTATCTAGGTGGAGTTTTTATTGAATACTTCCCAGATGTGTCCTTTTTCTATGTTATTACTTTTATGTTATTTCTTGTTTTAATTGCACTGGTATCCAATAAAGAACATAGACCAATGGCGAATTTAGAACCACTGTAAGGTGAAACTTCAATCAGTGCCATTCTCTTCCCTACTAATTGGTTACAACACAAGATTATGACTTAAATTTACGGGCAGATTGTCCCCCTATTCTTCTCGTTTTACCTTAAGATTTGAAGGGGGGTATTACTTCCCGTTCATACGGGATTAACTCAGAGTCTAAAGAACTTCCTTAGAGTTTTTTGTGGTAAGATAATAGTGCCTAAAAAATAAAGTGAAACTTCCTTCTCACTGAAAGGTATGGCCTAAAGATATTTGAAATAATCGGACTTTTATGAGCAGATTGCCCCCCTACTCTTCTCGTTTTACTCAAGAATTTAAGGGGTTATTACTTCCCGTTCATACGGGATAAAAGTGAGGTTGAAAAAAATGCCTTCATTTTCGTTTGATTTCTATGAATTTTATCAGAGTAACTTCGGCGCCCTAGTGGATACAGGGATTGCAGTAGGAATATTTTTGATTTTTTTGATCCTGAGAAAGTTATTTTCCAAGTATGTATTTAAAATAATTCTTAGACTCAGCAAAAAGTCACCAACTGTTTTTTTTACTAACTTATTTACTGCTTTTGAAAGACCTATTCGATGGGCATTTTTAATTATTGGTCTTTATATTGCTATTGGTTATTTTCCGTTTTTAAGCCAGACCAATGAAACCTTTTTACATATCATTCGTTCTTTTGCCATCTTCTTAATTGCATGGGGTTTTTATAATCTTTCCTCCAGCAGCTCGCTATTTTTTTCAAAATTAAATGAGGAGTTAAATATTGAAATTGATCAAATTCTAATCCCTTTTCTATCAAAAGCGATCCGTTTTGTGATCATAGCCATTGCTTTAAGTGTCATTGCTCAGGAGTTTAATTATGACGTGAATGGCTTTGTTGCTGGTCTTGGTTTAGGAGGATTGGCCTTCGCATTGGCTGCCAAGGATGCTTTGGGAAATCTTTTTGGTGGGATTGTTATCATCACAGAAAAACCGTTTGGGAGTGGAGATTGGATTTCAACACCAAGTGTCGAGGGAACAGTTGAGGATATTACTTTTAGAAGCACGAGAGTAAGAACGTTCGCACAGGCTATTGTTACTGTCCCTAACGCTACGCTCGCTAATGAACCTATTACGAACTGGAGTCAGATGGGGAAAAGGCAAATTACGTTTAACCTTGGAGTTACTTATGATACTCCGAAGGACAAGCTTGAAAAAGTGGTTCAGCAAATTAGAGAGCTGCTCAAAGGGCATGAAGACATTCATCCGGAAACTATTTTTGTTACCTTTAATACGTACAATAATAGTAGCCTGGATATCTTTTTGTATTTCTTTACGAAGACAACCAATTGGGGCGAATTTTTGCTAGTAAAAGAAAACATTAATTTTGCCATTATGGAAATTCTTGAAAAAGAAGGTGTTTCCGTCGCTTTCCCTAGCCGTACAGTTTATTTGCAAAAAGAGTCAGAAGAACTGTCTGAGGAATAAAATATGGGGATGGAAAGAAAATGCTGCCGGCGTCTATGTCGGCAGCATTTTTATTATAAAGTAATCCCCTTTTTCTCTTTCGCCCATTCTCCTGATCCTTCTGGTGCTTTGTTCAAAATCTCCACTTCTGCTTCATCCACATAGACAGCATTCTTAACCGAGACGATGCAATGTTGTTTTATAGGAGATGAAATGATATTTATATCCCGTTTCTTCTGGTGTTCAAACAACTTATATACATTATCCTTTTCTTGTTCATTCAAAGGAATAATGGTATGAAACCACTGATCTAATGAAGTTTCGTTCCTGTCACCTGCATCATCTTTTTCATCTTTTAACTGATAAAAAATATTGTGTAGTATATGGATGATTTCAGCTAATCCAAACACGATCATGACAAATACAAACGTAGAAAAAACCACCATAAAATCGTCTACTGCAAACGCAGCAAAAATTCCAATTAATAAAATGACAGACGCAAGAACTTGTAGAAGGAAATCTACATTTACCCCCTCGGAAATGATTTCCATGTTCATTTTAACATAGATAGGCGAGAGGATTATTTATATTTTTCGTAGGACTAATCCACTTGACGATTACGGGAAATATGTTATGATTATAACAAATACTTAATTATAATAATTATAATCTAATGAGAATGAATGTCAATTGGAATTTACCTATAATTAACTGTTTATAAGCTGAATGGCTTTGAACTTTATTCTCAATTAGATGAACGGAGTTGATAACATGTCCAGTAATGCCGAATTGTTAAGTACCTCAAAAGATCATCCTTCCGTTGATCAAACCAGCTCAAATAAACGAATTCTCAATCAGTTAAAAGAACACTGGGAATTACTTGCTGTTGGAATTAGCGGTGTGCTCATTCTCATTGCCTGGTTCACTGAATCTACCTTTTCCGCTCCTGTAACTGCAGCCCTTTATATAGGAGCTTATGTAATCGGTGGATACGCCAAAGCAAAAGAGGGTTTTGAAGAAACGATAGAGAAAAGAGATTTAAATGTAGAGCTCTTAATGGTGCTGGCGGCCATCGGCGCAGCCGCTATTGGCTATTGGGTTGAAGGGGCTATACTCATCTTTATTTTCGGATTAAGTGGAGCACTTGAAACTTATACTATGAACAAGAGTCACAAGGAAATCTCAGCTTTAATGGACCTTCAACCGGAAGAGGCCTTACGTATAAAGAATGGAAGAGAAGAACTCGTGGCCGTTAAAGAATTAGAAATTGGCGACCAAATTTTAATAAAAGCAGGTGAAAGAGTTCCATCTGACGGTATGATCATTAAAGGAGCCACCTCTATTGACGAGGCAGCAATCACCGGGGAATCTATTCCTGTTAATAAAACCAACGGAGAAGAAGTTTTTGCAGGAACCGTAAACCTGAACGGGAGCATTACCGTTGAAATAACAAAGCCACAAAGCGAGACTTTGTTTCAAAAAATCATTCAATTGGTACAGTCGGCCCAAAGTGAAAAATCCCCTTCCCAACTTTTTATCGAAAAGTTTGAGGGTGTTTACGTGAAATCAGTTATTGTTGTCGTCGGAATTATGATGTTCATGCCTCACTTTGTCTTTGGATGGGGCTGGCAGGAAACGATTTACCGAGCAATGGTCCTTCTTGTTGTTGCATCACCATGCGCGCTGATGGCATCCATTATGCCGGCTACCTTATCATCAATTTCTAACGGAGCTCGTCACGGAATATTGTTTAAAGGCGGAGTTCATGTTGAGAATTTAGGGCATCTCAAAGCGATAGCCTTCGATAAAACAGGGACACTAACTCAAGGAAAACCAAAAGTAACTGATGTGTTTGTTAGTTCTGAGGAGAATCAAGAACAGATTCTTTCATCAGTCGCTGCGATTGAAAAACAGTCTAATCACCCACTTGCTCAAGCCGTTGTTCGATATGTAAAAGAACAAAATGCATTAGATCCCTTAGAGGTTGACCATGTTTTTGATACCTCTGGTAATGGTGTTTCAGCTACAATAAATGGCGTAACATGGAAAATTGGTAAAGGTAAGTTTGTCGGAGTAGAAGAAGCTACTGATTTTTGGAAAGAGAAAGCTGATGAGCTAGCTGATCAAGGGAAAACTCTTGTTTTTGCTTCCAAGGAAAAGAAAATTGTAGCTCTAATTGCTCTTAAAGATACTATTCGCAAAGATACCAAGCAAGCTCTACAAACTCTAAAAAACCTAGGAATTTATACCGTTATGCTTACGGGTGACCATGAACGGACAGCTAAAGCCATCGCGGATGAATGTGGGATTGATCATTATATAGCTGGTTGTTTACCTGAAGAAAAAGTAAATCACGTAAAAGAGCTGAACAAACATTTTGAACACATTGCCATGGTCGGTGACGGCATTAATGACGCCCCTGCCTTAGCAAGTGCCAATGTTGGGATTGCCATGGGAGAAGGTACTGACGTTGCTTTAGAAACAGCTGATGTTGTATTAATGAAAAATGAATTGCCGAAAATAGCAGAAGCCATTAAGCTTTCCAAAAGAATGAATGTTATCGTGAAGCAAAATGTTGTCTTTTCCCTAGCAGTTATTACGTTGTTAATCATATCAAATTTTCTACAGTTTATCGACCTCCCTCTTGGTGTTATAGGCCATGAAGGAAGTACCATTTTGGTTATCTTAAATGGATTACGTTTACTAAAATAAGAAAAGCGCAAGCGCCCTCGATCATCGACGT
>JAWJLM010000083.1 GCA_040191315.1 Bacillaceae bacterium S4-13-56
TCTTCCTCTTGCTCATCATTCAATTGCAAATATGTCTCAAAAAACCAAGTAATCAGAGATGCACGGGCTTGGTCCAATTCAAGCCGAATTAATATTCGAAAAAACTCTTTTTTCACTTCTACTTTTTCACTCTCATTATATCCCATTTTGCTTAATAATGCCGCCGCAACTGGATTATATTTCCTTAAATAGTTTCGCCAATCTTCTTTTTTTAACTCAATGGTCAAGTAATTGAAATCTAAAATAGGTTGGGCGGAAAAGGTCATGGAGAAATTGTTGGGTTCATTTTTTATGAAGTCATAACTGAAGAGGGCGATTGGGAGGATCTTGCGTCTGTATTTTTCAAATAGCCGGCTAAAGTAGATAAACATTCGTTCATTAAATTCTTCTTGGTGGTAAGATTGGGGCTCGACATGGATGTTAACTAACCCATCTTCTCCTTTCAGCTTCGTTTCCACAAGGATGTCAACCTTATATTTTTCACCTACGATAACATCCGTGTACACCTCCTGAGACAAAAATTTGACTTGCCGGAAATCGATCTCTTCGTAAACATCCGGAAAAAAGAGTAGCATAAACTCTTCAAAAAACGTTGAGATAAGTTCTTTGAACAATCTGTCATGGTCCACAGTCATTTTGTTCCTCCTTTTCCTACTAGGTTCAATAAATTGAGAAGTTTATAATGATAGATTACCAGATTCAAACATTTTTTGTCGAAACGCCAAAATGCATTTTTTCTATCATTCTATCTTTGAAAAAAACCTTTTTTTCTCAAAAAGCTTCATATTTCAACAAAATGGACCCCCTACAAAAATTCATTTTCAGTAGATTTTCAAACGTGTTGGTGGAGACGGTTCTTACCAACACACCCTACCCCTGATGTAGCAAGGTTTCTCTATTGATGCCACTGTTCTTCAAATTAAAAGAGATCTCGTAAAATGAGGGGGATACGAGACCTCTTGGTAACAGTATAAGTAGGGAAGGGGCAGTTCCGTACTCCTATTAAGATTATAATTGATATTGATTATTCATCGTCAATTAAATATTCAATTTTCTTGAATTAAGTCATCAAAGTTTCTTCATGTCAAGCTGGCAACAGACCGGATTTAAAAATAACTACTTTTCTACTGATGTAATTCAACCCGACCTATAAAGGTAGCCAACTTCTCCTTTAAATCTATCAATTGGTTCCGTTCAGTTGTATCCTCTAGAAAAGACATCTTTTCCTTCTTATCCAGAGATTGATTGATGTGAAAATGTAAATAATTCAATTTAAGCTCTATATCCAACAAAGATAGTAATTGTCCATCCGAATTATACTGATCCAATTCATCAGGCCTCATATAGAATGGAAATTGGCCATTTATGAAGGTTAAGTGGTACCACCCATTCCCAATCGTAAACTTTCGATCATTGGTCACCTCTATTACATCACCCTCTTTAAGGGTAAAAAAACAGTCATGCTTTTTTTCGTGACAAAAACAGTTCATTCGATGTTTAAATGTATTAGCAACAACAAAGTGTTGACGCATTCCCATTTCCTCCTTTATCCTCCACCTATATTCTTCATTATAGTTGAAAATGATTATCATTTCCAATGAATGATTTGTTACAATGTGTCAATGTGCAAATGGGGACGGTTCTTACCAACACCCTCATACCCTGGCACACCAAAAAAACCAAAGTGGATTTCTCCACCATGGCCTGAATAAAAAATCCTAATAAGAAAATGTATGGTTTCCTATTATGGTTGAAACCTCCCGACTTTCAAGATAAGGGCTCGATGCTTTATCGGGGTTATAGTAAAATAAAGCTCCATTAGTTGGGTCTTCCCCGTTGATCGCTCGTCGTGCCGCTTCATAGTTTTCTTCATTAAGAGTAGCTGAATAGATATCGTCCGTTCCTACTGGAGTAAATTGATAGTAGCTGTAACTCTGTTCAAACAAAACATCTTTTATATTATTAGGAAATAAAGGACTTTCGACACGATTCATAATCTCAGCCCCAATGGCAATTTGACCTTCTAATGATTCCCCTCTACCTTCACTGAAAATCATTTTAGCAAGCCACTCCACTTCCTCTTGACTAACCCCATCATTTTGTCCAGTTTCCACTTGTTGTGTTCCAAGTTGCTGAGCTCCATTTTGGAATAGTTAAAGTCTGTCCCATATGTAAAAAATCTGAGGTTAACTGGTTCGTTCTAAATAATATCATCCACTGTCGTCCCATAACGAGCTGCTATTCCATATAGCGTATCCCCTGCCGAAACCGTATAGGAGGAAGAAAAAGACCGTGATTCCTTGACAGGAGATTTTGCAGCTGCAGCTTTATTTATGGGCATAGCACCAATTCCTAAAGCGGATAAAACCATGGCACCAGCCATTATTTTAATAGTTTTAACAGATAAAGAAGGAAACTTTTCTTTCACAAATTGAATTGCTTCTTCTTTCAAATTGGATTCATCTACTTTAGGGACAGTACCTAATTCATCCGAGAATTCCGTTAGATTTTTGTTGAGGTATAATACCACTTCTATTCCTTGTTCCGTTTGATTAATTCTATAATGTATAAATGGTTCCACTCATTTCACCATCCTTACACCTCATACTGTCCCCTTTCAGATGCATTTTTATAATTCATCAAAATCACTTTCTTAAAATTACAAACATCAAAAAAGCCAACGATCCCCCGTTTAGGAACAGTCAGCTCATTCTTGTTTTGGCATGGTAAAAATTTTACCATTATTCAACTCACACCAGTCATCTAATACGTCGTCGTAGGTGTCCTTCTCTCCATATTTTTCATAAAAATATTCCTTATTCTCGAACATTTCCATAGAACCATCCTCTAGCATAGAAATCATTTGGAAAGTGTTTAAATTAAAAACCTTTGAGATAGCAATTAATTCACCTATATGAACATCATTCGCAACATTTTTCACTTACTTCCTCCCCTTTGTAGTCCAGAATGGTTCACTCCATAAAAAGATACTCTAATTATTAAGCTAACCGCCATTTAGGAAAATCATACAAAAAGAAAAAAGTATCAATCCAACAAAAGATGCTAAGGATAAGTAATAAGGGAGGTGATCGTAGTGGCTAAAGATGTTCTTTGTGAAGTGGATAACTGTAAATTTTGGGACACAGGAAATAAATGTGCTGCTGATGCCATCTATGTAGTCAGCCATAAAGGGAAAAAAGCGTCCGATAGTTCAGAAACGGATTGCAAAACATTTATTCCATCCTAAGCATTACTTTTGAAGGGGTAGCCTAATAGGGGCTATCCCTTTCTCTCTTTTATTATTGATAACAATTCTCAATTTGATACATCATTTGTGAAACAATCCTGTGAAACAATATTTTTCGGGAAGTGACAGGCACCAACCAAAAATTACCTGTTGATTTCACACATAAGATGTGCATTCATGTGTAAATGATAGTGGGTACAGGAGGTGATAGAAAATGCCAAGCAGTAACAACTCAAACAAGCTATTAGTTCCCGGCATTGAGCAAGCACTAGACCAAATGAAGTATGAAATTGCACAAGAGTTTGGTGTAAATCCTGGTGCAGATACAACTTCTCGTGCTAATGGTTCTGTAGGCGGAGAAATCACCAAAAGACTAGTCCAAACCGCTGAACAGCAATTTGGTGGTCAATCTAAATAGTTTCTTTTTAAACTAACACTTGAATTAAAATATTTCAAAAAAACTTTAGGAGGTAATTTATCATGGCAAGCAATAACAATAATCAATTACTAGTACCTGGAGTAGAGCAAGCATTAGATCAAATGAAGTATGAGATCGCTCAAGAATTTGGTGTAAACCTTGGAGCAGAAACAACATCTCGTGCTAACGGTTCTGTAGGCGGAGAAATCACTAAGCGTTTAGTACAAACTGCTCAACAACAACTTAATGGTGGACAATTTAAGTAAAAATTAATATAGATGGCTAAGGAGGCACGCTTAATAGGTGCCTCCCTTTTTGTTCAAAAAGACCGTAGCAAAATATGTCCCCTAGATAAGCGGTTCCCTTAAAGGAACGGCTTTCCTTAACTTTCTTGGATCTCTTGTCTATCAGGCGTTTGAGGGGGTTTTTCTACCCATCCATTTTCAACTCCTATTTTAGCCCCTGCAGATGCATATTTTCCTATTTGTGCGATTAATGAAGAATATTCTCCAATCAAATCCGTTCTCATACTTGCCGCAATAGCTTGTCCTAAATTACCGATAGAGACCATACTAAGCATGGCTACAGCCCCCATCATCAATTTATCTGAGAAAGGTGAAATAGAACTTCTTGTCACAATCCCTCCGGATGCAAAAGGAGTATTTGTTTTATCTTTTCGGATAATCTTTTCTAAAGTCTCAATTAGTTTTGTTGATATTCGACAACCCTCTTGAAAATATTCTCTCACTTCTTTATCCTCTGCTACCTGGGCAAAACCCTCAATCAAAGCCCGTCCTATTGTATTTGCTTCAATATTATTAGACAAATGATTGATTTCTACTGCAAGTAAAGGCCTTTTATGTAAGGTTAAGTACCCACTAAAGAAGTGTTCATCATGGATATACTCCACTTTTTCAGGATAAGGAATATAAGGTGAACGAACAAGCTCCCCTTTCATTTTCAACAAACTTATAGCTCTTTTGTATAATTGGCTACTTTGATTTAATGCTGATAAAAAGAAGTTTAGAACATCCTCTCGGTAAGATGTTCCAAGTGCCATACTATGGGCATGTGAACCAACTCGTCCCATTTTTTGTAGGTACCTTAAATAAAACCCATCAGAATAGAGTCGTGGGGCATCTTCAACCACATCTGCATATGAGTATCCTTGTGGAATAGGCATCTTTTCTTTTTCGAAAATGGAAGTAAGGGTTTCTAGGTGACTCTCTGACAGGCTTTTTGCATGTTCCAGAAGTTCTTTTATTTCCTGGTCATCAACATTGGCTAAGAAATGTTTCATCATGCAAATATTTAAGCTATCTGCTACATAACAACTCCATAAATTTCCGATTTCAGATGAGACTAAACTTGGATTATGTTCCATAAAAAACCTCCTGACAAAGGTTATTATACTCTTTACAAGAGGAATTATGTAAAAAACTGTAACTTTTTACATTTTTTAAATCGATTCTATTAAAACTTCTCCATACTTACTATGACTTAGCGTAATTTAGCTTAACATGAATCAGGAGGCACTAACTCAGCGCCTCTCCTGGCGCAACAAGCAAACCCTGAGCATCTTTTAACAAAACTCCCTTAAAAAACATAAATCCTTGTATGATCACAATGTTACTTTTCTCAAACGTATAGCAAGGTTTCCCCCACTACAGTTCTTCGGTTTAGGTTTCATCAAATGGAACATAGTTCACATTCAAGGATGATCCTTTTCAATCTCTTCATTTCTTCCGACCACATTACCTCTTTACTAAAATATTCATCACCCTTTGGATTAAGGTTACCAAAAGCCATCACTGGGCACCCCCTCTTACGCTCTGCCACTATATGGTTCATTTAAATAATGGCCCAACTCATACTAAATGGAAGTTAGTAGCTTTACCATACGGATAATAACATCTAATTTTCTAATTTTTTCGGAATATTTTAAATTTTATTTCAGTTATGGTATAATACCTTCACTAAGTTTTTTTCTTTCACATATACTTAATAACAAATATGGGATTAAACTCGGAAATCAATTTAAAATGCATCAAACTTCTAAAAACGGAAGGGGGTTAAGAGATGGAAATTTCTTTTAGTTGCAAGGGCAGTGCTCTACCATGCGAAGTAACGATCGATGACGACAATGGAAGGTACACAATCCGTAAAGCAGATTCTTCCGGAGAATATTTCAATTCTCCACAAGAATTAATAAAATGGGTCAAAGAAAATTTGTCCATCGACTATTTTACAGATAAAGAAAGCTATTTCGAATTTAAGAAAAAAATAGGAAGCTGGCTATAACTAAAAGCCTGACACCCAGCAGCATGGTAAAACATTACCTCACTGGGGTCAGGCCCAATGTCATAATGGTAGTAGAGCAAATGGAGAGAAACAATAATGACCTTGATTTTTTAACAGAAGTGGCAAATCAAATTTCTGCTAGATCACAAAAGTCAGCCATTAATCCTGATGAAATCCTAGATGCATTTAAAGACGTCCTAGACAGCATGGTGACCGCTGAGATTGTTGATATGCCTCTTCATGCCTGCCCTAATTGAACTAGAAGAAGATTAACAATACAACCAATCCTATATGAATTCCGAGAAGAAACACCACCTTGAAGATATGATCAAAAGTTTATTTCTAAAAGATGTTTTATAATTCCTTCCAATTTTAAAATTTATTTTCCTTATGGTATAATAAAACTAGAAAATGAGTACATTGAAAAAGACCACAGTGGCAACTGCGGTCCTTAGATAAGCGGTTCCCCCAGAGGGATCGGCTATCTTGTGTCGATAGACCTCTCCTAATCACTTGATGGGTAAATAGGGAGGTCTATTTTCTATTGATCAAAGTTATGACCAATGCGGTAATGCAATTAAGAAGGTGCCAAACGCACTTAGCACCATGAGATTCTCATACATACTCATAGGCATCACCCCCTTTCACACGGGGCTAGCCGACCTCTCCCTAAAAGAACATTATCCTACTTAATTATATCATATCCTAAGAGAAAAAGAACAAATGTTCCCTTTCTTACTCTTGAATTTTTTTAGATTTATTCTCTATGCATTTTATTTTACAACTAACCATTTTTTTAGTTTCGAATCTTTACATACTTCTCAATCACCGGTTCCGACAAATTGCAGCCCTCCTATATTTTCTCTCATCAAATGCAACGTTACCCATTCTAATCCCTCCTACCAGGTCTCTTAAGGAAAATAATACCACCTATATATTGGGGACTTTGTGGCGATTTGTTAAACTTAGTTGTGATTCATACCAATCCGATTTTTTGAGTTTCTAACTTATATTATAAAAAAGATAGCTTTACCATCAAAACTCAATGACAAACATTAAATCATCATTTGTATCTTTCTGGACCCCAAGCTCTTCTCGATCCATTTTACAAGTTATAGTAATTCATAAAAGAGGTAAAATCAAAAAAACGTCTGCCCCAGTGAACGTGAACGTTTCATTACGTTGGGACAGGCGCTTTTTGATGATCGTTCCAATGTCATTCTAAATAACCGGTTTACCTAATCGAACAACTCCAACTGTTCAACCTCTCCTAGTCGATCTATAGTAGCTGGGTTGTGATCTTGGAAATAAGCATGGTGGAGCCACTTTTCTTTTGTCATTATTTTTTTGTTAGGGTCAACAGATGCTCGAAGGCGGCAACTATAGATTACAGGGAAATAGTCTTGAAGGAACTTTCCTTCTGCATGAGCTGTTAGTGCTATAATTTGGAACCCAAGCTGATCAGCGATAAAGAAGACTGGACTTAGTACATGATCACTAGATGCTTTCCCAAAAGGATTATCCAAGATTACAGCACGACTTCTTTTCATATTCGATTGGAGATGCTTTTTTTTCTCAGCAACATAATTTAATATTCCCAAAAATAGCGTCATGTTTTTACTCCATTTTTCTCCACCTGACCAAACATTACTTTGTTCCCATGTATAAGATCTAGTTGTAACTTGATTGTCGTTCGTAACCTTACGACAAGTCACCTTCATGACTTCATTATTCATAACCGTTTGCAATAACTGTTTAGACTGAAGCCAAGTTTCTACTTCTTTTCTTACCTTGCCATCATCCTGTAACCCTTGCGCATTTAAAAATCGTTCAGATTCTAATTGTTGCAATATCCATTCAATATAATCACGAATCCTCATTTTCCCAGTCTGCTCTTCCCATTCTGGAATGGAAAAAGAAAACACTTGTTTCCATTCATCTAAAACCTTCACTCTCGTTTTCTTCGGTATTTGCTTCAACTCTTCTACAAGAGTCAAAAGATGAGAGTGAATTTGATTGATAAACAATTGTAGTTCCTCATCACTTCTTCGTATATGTTCATTCGCATATTGAGATATACTTTCGATCCGAGAAAACATATTCTTTTTAAAATCAATAATGTCCTCATAGGTCTGTTTGTTTTCTACGCCGCTAATTGCCATTTGTTGCAGCTTGATATCTGATATTTTGTTCCTGCAAAAATCACTGAAATTCCGTCTCGCCTTAAAAACGCGATCTCTTTCTCCATCCACACTGCCTTTATCATCTTTTAACTGTGTCGTAAGATTTTCAACAAATGGTATACGGTGGTACATATATTGTCTCTTTTCCTCTTCCGACAATGGAAGAGCCTCAATATTAGGAGCATTAAAATGATGGCCTTCCACAAAAAGTTCCATTTTATGTTTTGCCGATTCCAAAGCTTCCCACTCTTTTTCCAATCGAGAAAGTTCCCGATCCAAAAAGCTTTTTCTCTCGTCTAACCCTTTTTTCTCCTTCTGTAAAATGGCAGCAACTTCATCTAGTGATGAAGAAAACACGATGATATCGGTGCTAGGAAATTTGGATCTGAATTCATCTTTCTTTCCATCCCATTTTCCTTCCTGGGCATCTCTGGACTTTTTCTTTTCCAAAAATATATTAGTGGCTTTCTCCAAAGAAACACCAAATTCTTTCAGTTGATTTCTCAGATTCTTTAGTCGCTGTTTTCCATCACTAGGAAACTCCATATTTACTATAAGATCCTGGTGATCTGTTATCAACTCTTTAACTTCATCCTCTAACTTGTCCAATGCATCTCTAGCCGCTTCTCGCTTAGCAATCCACTCCCCTTGAGCACGATTCACCTTTTCGATTTTTAACTTCCATTCATAGATTCTGTCTTTTAAAACCTGCTTTGACTCATAAGTATATATAGGATCGAGTTCTTTTAAAGATTGATACTCATCTTCTTCTTTGACCACATTAACCCTTGCAGAAATCTTATTTTTTCTATCAACAACATCTTCTCTTTCCTCTTTCAGCAAATTTAACTCGTTTGACATTTGACCTATTTTTTTTACAAGGTGATCAAGTTCTGCTTTCCTTTCCTCTTCTTGAGCCCTTTTCTCCTCCACCTCAGAAAAATAAGAGAGGTACTGTACTCCTTTTTCTACTTTACGTTCAAAACCTACTTTCTCTTCTCGATGGCTCTCCACCAGTTTTTTATTCCGTTGAGCTTCACCATTTAGTTTTTCTATCAACTCTAACTCTTTTTCAATCGAACGCTTCCCTTCTTCCAAGTGACGATTTAACATAGCCAAATCTTCTGTCCACTTTGACACTTTTTCAAAAGGATATTTCTCGATAAATTGGTGAAAGGCTCTTAAGCCCTCTTCCCACATTCTTATTTGTCGTTCCTTTTCCTCACGATATTCTGTTTTTTCTTGTGCTCTACTTCCAATTGCTTTTTTCCATTCCGCAAAATACTCCTCATTCAAATTACCACGCCAATGATTTGGTGGAATCCAAGAAACATTCGAATCATTTTTATGGACAGTCAAAGCTTCCTCTGTGCTTAGAACTATTATAGGAAACTGAAGATGCTCTGCAACATGTTGAAGCTTTTCTATTACTTTTGCCTTTGCTTTATTGGTAGTTACTAAGGTCACAGGCCATAAGCTGAATTTACCAAAAGCCTCCTTCTCTAACGGATCTAGTGACTGGAGGTATTCCACACCTGTTACTAAGTAATCCACTTGATTTTTCCAAGATACCAACTGTTCCTCCAAGAAAGCATCTCCAAAAAAGTGATCCTGTTTTGCATAATCATCGACAAAACGGTAAGCAATTCGCTCCTGGTATAAAAGAGAATTTCGATCTTTTTTAAGCTTCTCCATCTCTTCCAATAACCTTGTTTCAATTGAGTTTTGCTTTTGATAGACATCCTCTAATGTCACCCATTGGTTTCTCAGCTGTGATAGTTTCTGGATAACTGATGTTTGAGCTTCATCCATCTCTATGCGATGAAGAGTGATTTCTTTCTTTTCATCTTCCCAATTCCTTACGTTATCCTGAAGATTTTCTTTTCTTTCTACTGCTTCTCTAATCAAAAGCTCCTTTTGTCTTTCTTCTTGATGAAGTCTAATTATATCCTCTTCTAGAAATTGAATTCGTTCCTGCCATTTACTAAGCTCATCTTTTACATTTTCTTGGTTCGGATTTGCCAGAATTTCCTGTTTTAATTTCTCCAAATCTTTTAATCTGGATGAAATAACACTTTGAATTCCAACCAGAGATCCCCGAAGCACCTTCTCTTCTTCTTCCGACTGCTCCTTTTTCCTTTCGCCTTCCTCTATCCGCTCCAAAATAGGATTCAATTGATACTGAAACCCTTGCTCCTCTTTTTCTAACTTCTCTATTTCTTGAACGTACCAACCAAGCAAGGCACGGTTACCCTCATCAAGATGATCCTCGTAATTCTCTACTTCCTCCGAACGATCAAACTTTAACAGTTCTTCATTAGCGTGGGAAAGCTTGTCCTCCTGCTCTTTGCGTTGCACATTTAATTCGGCTAGTTTTAGAGAATAAAATTCCTTTTGATGTTGGAGTATTTTTTCTTCTAAGGAAGTTTTGTTCTCCGTAGCTTCTATATAATCCTTATCTAACAGCTTGAGTTTCCATTCTTCCTTATAAATATCATAGGAAGAAGATTTCACTAGATAAGCGTGGTGATTCGAACTCCACTCTTCTAACTTCCCCTTTACGTCGTTGATTTCCCTATCAATTGTCTGGATTTGTTCTAGGGTTTCCATCCATGTCCCTTTAACCCTTTGTTTCGTTTTGGTATAGGTCACTTCCTGACTGTGGAGAATTTCATAAGCGTGAACATAGCGCTCTAGTTCTTGTTGAATCTGCTTGTTTTCCTCTATAGTTTCTTTTAGTTTTTTATAGTTTTTGAGACTAGTGAGCCGTTGTTGAAACATATCTGCAAAAATGGATGCTTCATGACCAACAATCGAGTTTTCTACAGTTGGAATCAAAAGTCTATCAAAAAGTTGATTTGTTGTTTTGCAGTCATCAAAGAACGCCTCTACGCCGCCTTCTGCACTATTAATTTTGGCAATGCTATCCCATTCTGTAGAAATAATATGATATTGTTCTTCCAAATAAGCACGATATTCCTTTATCGTATGGAACGTTCTAGCGCTAAAGGTTTTCTCCCGCATGTGGCTATAATAATCCTGCATTTCGCCTTTTTCAGCAGTACGTTTTCCTTCTCTTCCCTCCCGGACAAACGGAATCCCTTCAATCCCATTTGGATCATTTGGGGAATATTCGTAAACATACCGCAAAGAGTCCAAACCTTGCTTTGTAGTAAATAGCGAAACTGCTGTGACCACATAACGTCTTGGGTGATCGTTATCAATCCATTCAATAGCAATATGGGCTGGGGCATTTTCAAGTAGAAGAGTATTTTTTATTTTTCTATCTGCTAAATCTACATGAGGAATGATTGCCTGAAGGGCCGTTTGAATCAACACCGTTTTTCCTCCACCATTTTCGAGCAAAATCGCGCCATTATGACTGTCAAACAAAAACATCTCGTCGTTATAACGCTTGTTTCCTTCCTCATAGACTATGTTAGTAAGACGAATTTTACTAATTGCTGGCATAGGATTCATCCCTTCCAAAACCGTAAATGAACTCAAAAATCCCTTTGTTATACTCCACTTCCATAAAATAGCGTTGTACAATCGTTTTCGCTTTTTCTGTTAAAGTGATTTCCTCATTGCCTATTTCGATAATTAACTCTTGATCTACCAAAAAACGTTTAACTGTATCCATAAAACTAAAACGACTAATTGTATTCCCACTCTGTTTTTTAGCCGTTTCTTTAATATCATCCATATCTTCCCACTTCTGTAAAATGAGACTCCAGTTATAGGAAAACTCTTTTTCTAACTCCTTTAATTTATCTTCCTCATGCATACGTAATTGTTCTATACGATCATGAATCAATCGCACCCACTCATCTAGTCTAATGAACTGCCTTGTTGGCTCTTGGTTTTGGTATGAATCATAAAAACTACCAAATAAAATAATCGTAGCAAAATACAATAAATAAATATCTCCATTTGTTGCCCCGGAACGAAGGTAATTTCGTTTAATCCAGTCATTACTAACATGAAATGGAGACAATTTAGTTTCGGGCACAAGAAACATTTGCTCACTTGTTCCCACAATAATGCAATCCACTTCTTGACTAAACGCGTCTAAAAGTCCACGAATATGATCATCCGCTCGATATTGCTGAATAGCTTCTTTGTCAGCAACGCCATCTCTCGCTAATATTGTATATATTTGAAAGGCCTTAAGTACGGTTTGCTCCGAATATTCCATCGTCATCCTCCTCTAATGTTATGACTAAGTCTTGTATGGAAAAGCGTTCTGAAGGTTTTAATATCTTGTTTGTTTCCTTTACATACAACGTCTGATTCTCTAAGAGAGCTACTGCTTCTCCAAGCAATGTCTTCCCCTCTTGTTCATCCACATCGCCTTTCCTTATCGGAGATCTTTGATGCAAAACTAACCAGAAATCGTAGAAGTATCGTTGTTGAATAATATCACCTAAATCTTTTCCTTTCAAAAATACTAGAAAGTCAGATAGTGTTTTTCCTTGATTTTGCTGATAGGCCTCTAAGTAATAACCCATTATTTCTTTATATTTCCTAGTTAACCATTGACGATAGGGACTATCCTTTCCATCGTGGTCAACTTCAACAAATCCCTGCTCCACTCGTTCCTCACGCTCTTCTGTAATATTTTGCTCTGCTAGGATCGTTAAAGGGGACCAAAAAGCATTTTCCTCTACTCTCAAGAAAGGATGAAGCAAACCTGGCATGGATTCTAATGGCAGTGGGACAGATACAATATTCGAAACAATGTCCTGATCAAAATTGAATGCTTGGATCCCCGTATAATATAAAGACTCTTGGGCTGTAACAAGAGTAGTATTCTTTAAAGAAAAAGTTTGATCCAAGAGTCTAGAATGATCGTAATGAACAGATTCTAATTCTGAAGTGATCTTCAGTATTAACTCGTAAGACTTCTTTTCTTTTTTATGAACATCTTTGGAATAGAGCCGTTCTCGTGTTTCTTTTACAAATTGTCTTAGCTCTTTAAATTCCTCATCTTCCCTCGTTAACCTTCCATAAATATCTTCAAGAAGCTCCTTATATCTTTCGAAGGTCTCCTCTGAAACAATACTTCGTTGAATCTCATGTTTTAGCTTAATCATTCGCTCATCTAAGCTTTCCACATCGATTCGCATCTCATTGATTTGTCGGAGTGCCCCCCTAAATTCACCCTTATCTAATTGCTTCCTAAGCATTAGTTGGTTTATCGATAATTGAAATTCACTATAAAATTCTTTTGTTGCGAAAATCAGTTCCAATCCGTCCTCATCAAGCGTATAAAATTGAGTATTGGTTTTCACATCAAAATTATTAGCCTTCAAGATACTGTACTCGATGGATTCTTCTCGTCCTTCTTCCCAATTAAAAAACATATAATTTCTTTTTCTCCCGGTAGTAGGACGAAAGGTTTGAATAATGGCACGTGCTATTCGCTCATAATCGGATTCATCCAAGCGATACTGACCTTTGGTTAAATCTTGTAAAAATAATGCTAGATGCCTAGCACCAGTCTTATACTGCCTCATCATTTTTTGTTCGAAAAAGAAAAGAAGAGTTAGTAACCCAAGGCCTTTCATGTCAAGGTTGTTTCCTAATAGATCTTGCTCTCGTTTACGATCAAGTTCATAGAGTGGATCAAATAGGGCGAGTCTTCTTATTCGTTCCCTATATCCACTTGTTACTTCCTTTAGTTCGAGCTCGTCCAATTAGAATCCCTCCAAATCTTTTGCAATTCTTTAGTTTTAAGAGTCTCTTGAGGCAAATACTTCCCATTATCTAAAATTCTATGGATCATGGACATCTCCTCATTAGAAAAAAAGGATAAAAATTGATCCATCGCATCTTTATTTTCTCTTTGATATTCCTTTCCAACTGCGGGTTCCTTTTGTAAACAAGCCTGATAGAACGGAATGGCTAGCTCTACTTTTAGCTTTTGATTTAATAAATGCCAAATCGTAATTCCTTCTCGATCCAAATCGCCAAAATAAAAAAACTGATGATTGGCTTGAACAGGGAATTGCATGGCAAATTGCTCTATACTTTTGATAACAGCCTTAC
Source organism: Bacillaceae bacterium S4-13-56 (assembly GCA_040191315.1). Classification (NCBI taxonomy): domain Bacteria; kingdom Bacillati; phylum Bacillota; class Bacilli; order Caryophanales; family Bacillaceae; species Bacillaceae bacterium S4-13-56. Next base: position 14,201 of record JAWJLM010000083.1, read on the forward strand.
CACAGCCGTATATTAAGGTAGAAAAATCCGTTTCTTCTATAACAGGGAGTAATCCTTGATATGAAGTTTTGTTTTCCACTATGAAGTGAAGTTGATCTGGGGAATTAAGTTTACCAGGGTTTATCGCAAACATTAGAGGTTCAGAAACAGGTATAATTTTGAGTTTATCAAAAAGCTGAATTCTTTCTAACACTTCTTTCCCACTCTTCTCAACGATCCATTTCTCATCCCCTACCAATTCATAGCTTCTCTCTGGCGCAGGAACTGTTTCAGAAGGGAGAGTGGTATGTTTAAGATAACAATCTATTTTCTGAAGGTAAGGAAGATCTTTTTTCCAGTAAGATGGATCCTTGCCATAATAAAAATCAAGATTTATGAGTGAATGAAATAAACTACGGTAACGTTGTAGTTCAAGATGAAAGTCCTCAGAGAGCATGCTTTTATTGATTCTGTATTGAAAGGCAATCGATGGATTACGATTCGTTCTACCTTTAGATTTCACCATGGTTAGAATTCCATCACTTTCCAAGTCCAATACTACTTTTGAAAAGTCGTCATAAGAATCATAATATTTCTCCCCGAATTGCTCTAATTCATGTAACCCTATCGATTTATTCTTATAGGTAGACAAAAACTTTTGTAGTTTTTTCAATCGACATACACTCCTATATTTTTACATTATTCACGTCTTTCATTTTACTAGAAAAAATAGTATAGGTGCAGTATTTTTGCTTTAGATACAATAATACCCGTTCCTTTCTATGTTCATAATGCACACAAAGGAACAGGCATTTTGATAATTACTGAGACTGTTGGTAACCCATGGTACATTTCAATCCTCACTTTATGCGTCTCCTTACTCTAAGAAATTTTTGTTCTTTTACTTCCATTGTTTCATGATCGGTATAGAAAATCTAATATTCACAAGTAGGATCGGCTAGATGAAGTTTTTTTATATCCTTTCCATGCAAAAGTGGACTCGAGGAAATTAGAGATAACTGACAATTCATCAACATAACGTGTAGAGTTTTGTGAGTAGGCAGAAATTGCTTCAACAAGCAGCCATTGCTCTGGGTATTGTTTCCTTACTTGATCCCATTTCACTGATTGCACTTCCTTTTTCTATGTTTCAATTATATCATTTTAAATTATATTGAATAGATTAAGGGTAGGGAGACTATTTTTGAGAAACCACGATATACTATCCTACTGAATTTTCATAAAGAAAACAGGAAAAAACGGTAAACTTTATACATGTTTTATTAATAGTGATTCCCGATATAAGAAACAATATATTCCCCTAACAAAACATAACATTATAACTGGAAGTGGAAGGATAAATATGGATCAAGAAATTTCCGTAGAATCTGGAGACAAAATCAAAGTACTTAGTGGTGAAAACAAAAGTGAAACAGGAAAAATAATTGCTGAATACAACAATTCAGCATCCATTGAATTAGATAAGAAAAGTGCAAGCGCCCTTGACCATCGACGGCGGCGGACCTCATCGATATTAAGGATCGTCGGCTAAAGCCGTCACATCACATCATGTGACAACGCCGACGTGACCTACTAACATCGTGTAGGCCCAAAGGAAACACGGTTCACGAGGGCTCACAGGATGCGAGTCCGTTCGGTGTTGCGAATCACTTCGGTGGGACGAGTAATCGCAGTCCCAACACGATGTCGCGTTTTTAACCGAACCTCCTTCATTGATGTTGACTTATCGATGGAGAGGAAGGAACCGACTCTAGTCGATAGGGCGCTGGAGCTAGACAAATTTTATACTTTTTTTGAAAGAAAGGAGAAAACGGGAGACCACTGAAAATTGTATTAGGTCACAAAAAATATGGATTGATCTCTAACTATTAATGCTTAATTTTCACACACTTTAGAAGGCTTTGCGCTTTTTTTCGTGAATTTACGAGCAATGGCAGGCCCCTAATGTTTTTAAATAAAAATGGTTGACTGTAAATATTAAATTATGATATTATAATTTATTTGATTAAAAATATTTTATATGCTATAGTTAATAAGGTAATCATACATGGAGGTGGATTTTTTGTTTCAAATTGGCGATAACATTGTTTATCCAATGCAAGGAGCAGGTATAATTAAATCCATAGAAGAAAAGGAATTCTCGGGGGAAGTAAGACAGTATTATGTTATAAATATGTTAGTTAGTAATATGCAAGTCATGATTCCTAAGGGTAATATATTGAATTCAAATATACGACCAGTTACTGACATGGGTGCATTAAAACAAATCATACAGATTTTCCAGCATGGAGAATCAGATAACTTACTGACATGGAAAGAAAGGCATAAAATAAACACGGATAAAATAAAAAAAGGCAGACTACAAGAATGTGCTGAAGTTGTACGTGATTTAAAACGTATGGATAAAGAAAAAGCACTGAACTCAAGCGAAAAGAAGTTGTTTGATAAAGCTAACCACTTTTTGATTAGTGAAATTAGATTAATTAAAGGCGTCACTGAAAACCAAATAAATATTTTCTGTTAAGGCTCACTTTTATACAAACACTCGACTCACAAATAATTAAAGGTGAGTCTTTTTGTTTACTGCTGGTTTCTGATAAATCTAAGATTTAGGCCCTATGTTTGGGAATCACTTCTTCAAGATTTTTCGAATTTTAAATTTGTGTACGTTATGGTATAATAAGACTAGAAATTGAATACATTGTAAAAGACCACAGCTGCGAACTGTGGTCCTTAGATAAGCGGTTCCCCCAGAGGGATCGGCTATCCATTGAGGAATAGACCTCTCCTAAGAACTTTACGGGTAAATAGGGAGGTCTATTTTCTATTGATCAAAGATATGACCAATGCGAGTAATGCAATCAAGAAGGTGCCGAATGCACTCAACACCATAAGACTCTCATACATACTCATAGGCATCACCCCCTTTCACACGGGGCTAGCCGACCTCTCCCTAAAAGAACATTATCTTATTTGATTATATCATATTCCCTAAACAGATAGGAACGTTTGTTCTTATGAAGATTTGTGTTCATACTAAATTGCTAAATTTACAAATGGATCTCCTCTACCATCTGTTCAACTAATGCTTCTTGATATCCAGCAGTCTTTCTCACTTTCATTTCTGCTACTATAGATCTCTTCAGGAAATAAAAACTCCCACATCCGCTCATGCTGAATATAAAAATACCTTAAAATAGCACGATAACTCCATGCTTTTTCCGTCGTCAAATACGACGCTTCCCGAACACGTTTAAACATCTAAAATGGATCTCCTCTAGGACGCGGTGTTTGTCAAGTTAGTTGTCGTTTTTAATCCCA
>JAWJLM010000084.1 GCA_040191315.1 Bacillaceae bacterium S4-13-56
TAGACGCACGCGCCATGGAAATTGACGCGCAAATTCACGAAACAGACGCGCGCCAGCCCAAAATAGACGCACGGATTCAGAGTAGACGCACGCGCCATGGAAATTGACGCGCAAATCCATGAAACAGACGCACGCCATCCCAAAATTGACGCGCGGATCTTTATTAACGTAAAATTAATTAAAAAAGGAGTTCACATACATATGAAAATCGACTTAAGAAGTGATACAGTTACCAAACCAACGGAAGAAATGCGGAAAGCTGCCTATGAAGCGGAGGTTGGCGATGATGTTTACGGAGAGGACCCAACGGTTAATCGTCTAGAAGAGACAGCAGCTGAGATGTTGGGAAAAGAAGCGGCTCTTTTTGTTACATCTGGAACACAGGGAAATCAGATTGCTGCCCTTACCCACTGTCAGCAAGGAAATGAAATCATTTTAGAGGCAGAGTCCCATATTTTTTATTATGAAGGAGCTGCTATATCGGCACTAGCTGGAGTTCAGCCGCGAACGATTAAGGGGAAAAGAGGGGCCATGGATCCAGCGGAAGTTAAAGCAGCTATCCGTGAAGATGACATTCATATGCCGGAAACAGGCCTCATTTGTTTGGAAAATACCCACAATCGTGCTGGAGGAGCTATTCTTCCTTTGGAAAACATGAGAGCGATTAAACAGGTGGCAGAGGAATATCATATTCCTGTTCACTTAGATGGGGCGCGTTTATTTAACGCCTCCGTGGCTTCGGGAGTTTCCCTTAAAGAATACGGAGACTGCACAGATACCATCCAAGTATGTCTTTCCAAAGGACTTGGAGCACCAGTTGGTTCATTAATTGCTGGTAACAAAGATTTTATTCGTCGAGCAAGGAAGTGGAGAAAACGTTTAGGTGGAGGATTAAGACAAGCCGGAATAATTGCGGCACCAGGCCTTCTAGCACTTACCCAAAATATTGACCGTCTCCATGAAGATCACATGAATGCTAAGTTATTAGCAGATGGATTAGCTAACATAGACAAGCTGAAAATAGAGGATATCCCAGAAACAAATATTGTTTTACTAAATGTGAAAGAAACAGGATACACAGCAGAGGAAATGGTAGAACTTCTTCATAATGAAGGTATTTTAACTGGATCATTTGGACCTTATACGATTCGATTTGTAACCAATTACGGAGTTACTAAAGAGGATATAGAAACCGTTTTAAAGAAAGTACAAAAGATTGAAGTGAAGTGATAGGCCTTTACAAAATGAGTAGTCTTCGTTACAATGACCTTGGAATGTAGGAGTTACATAATTTCTTATCATGTAATGTAGGGGGACCGGTGTTGCCGGTTGAGATAGTGCCCATAAGGTACTGACCCTTGAACCTGATCTGGTTAACACCAGCGTAGGAAACATTTAGGACGAAGTATTTCTTCTAGATATCCAAACGCTTAGGTTTTTAACCTAAGCGTTTTTTTCAGGTTCATTGACTCCTCCTCCCATTCCAACAAAATGAAGGGGGAAATTAAATTGAAAAAAGTAATAAGTTTGTTAGTATTACTGTTTGTCTTAGTAGGTTGTGGGGGCAATGAGAACGGTGAAACTGATGGGAATGATCAGACCAACGACAATAGTGAAAATAATCAACCTGCTGAACTAGAAGAAATTTCTGTTGTCCTAGATTGGACACCAAATACGAATCATACAGGACTCTATGTAGCGAAGGCCAATGGTTATTTTGAAGAGGAAGGCCTGGACGTTGAAATCATTATGCCAGGTGAAGCGGGAGCAGACCAGCTAGTAGCTTCAGGAAAAGCTGACTTTGGCGTAAGTTATCAAGAAAATATTACGTTGGCGCGTGTTCAAGATGTACCTATCGTTTCAATTGCAACTATCATTCAACATAATACATCCGGCTTTGCCTCACCAGTGGAAAAGAATATTGAAACCCCTAAGGATTTTGAAGGAAAAACATACGGGGGATGGGGTTCTCCTATTGAAAAATCAGTCATCCAATCCTTAATGAGCACTGTGGGTGCTGATGTAGAAAAGGTAGACATTATAAGCACTGGTGATACAGATTTCTTCACTTCAGTAAAACGAGATATTGATTTTGCGTGGATTTATTATGCATGGACCGGTGTGGAAGCGGAATTAAGAGGGGTAGATCTTAATATGATTTACTTAACGGACTACACTGAAAAACTAGATTACTACACTCCAGTTCTTGCAACAAGCGAGAAAATGATCGAGGATAACTCGAAAATTGCGGAAAAATTTGTTCGTGCAGTTTCTAAAGGGTATCAATTTGCAATAGAACAGCCAGTGGAAGCAGGAAATATTTTAATTGAAGCTGAACCTGATTTAGACCCTGAACTCGTAATAGAAAGCCAAAAATGGCTTGCATCTAGATATCAGGATGACGCTCCGAGATGGGGAGAGCAAAAAGAATTGGTATGGCAAAACTATGCAGATTGGATGTATGAGCACGACCTCCTTGAAGAAGGTTTCATAGCAGAGGATGCGTTCACGAATGAATTTTTACCGAAAGGAGAGTAAGTCATGGCAGAAGCATTAGTCAGCGTGCAGATCTTACCAAAAACAAAAAATGGGGAAGATGTAATTCCCCTTGTGGATGCGGCTATTAAGGTTATCCATGATTCTGGCGTAAAGTATGAAGTTCATCCATTAGAAACAACCATGGAAGGAGAACTCGACACTTTATTTCAAATCATTCAAAAAATGAATCAGAGAATGTTTGAGCTGGGATGCTCCAATGTCATTTCCCAAATTAAAGTATTGTATCAACCAAGTGGGATCACAATGGACACTCTCACGGAGAAATATAGATGAAGAACTTAGTAAGGAAGGGATGGAGGCCAACCTTGGTCCTCCTTATCCTATTTATCTTATGGGAACTCATTACTAGTTTATTAGACATTCCAGAGTGGCTTGTTCCAAGTCCATCAGCTATTCTTTTAGAAGGATTCATTGGATTTTCCGAATTTGCGCCAGATCTTCTAGCAACTTTATATCTATCTATACTTGGATTTCTAGTAGGTAGTGGGTTAGGAGTTTTTACAGCTACCCTACTCCATTTAGTACCCAAAATTCGAGAAGCTTTTTACCCACTTTTAATTGCCACACAAAATATACCGATTATTGTAATGGCACCTCTTTTGGTTATCTGGTTCGGTTTCGGCTTGTTGCCTAAAGTGATTGTAATTACACTCGTGTGTTTTTTTCCTGTTACCATTTCAGTAATGGATGGGTTTCGTCAAGTGCCTAGAGAGTATAGTCTTTATTTCAGAATGTCTGGTGCCACACGTTGGGGAACTTTTAGAAAATTGGAATGGCCCTTTGCCTTGCCGGCTTTATTCTCCGGATTGAAGCTTTCAGCTACCTACAGTGTCATGGGGGCCGTCATTTCTGAGTGGTTAGGCGCTAAGAATGGAATTGGTGTTTATATGACTCTTGCATCTTCTTCCTTCCGTACAGACAGAGTGTTCTGGGCCATTTTTGTGGTTGTTCTATTGAGCCTTAGTTATGTAGGTATGGTGATGATAGCTGAAAAGAAGATCGTTTCATGGAATTCAGATAAGGAGCGATAGATGTGACACTTTTGCAGATCGATAATATTTCGATATCTTTCCAAGAACAGCAAACTCTATCCAATATATCTTTTGATGTGCAGGAGGGAGAATTTGTTTCTATAGTTGGACCTTCAGGTTGTGGAAAAAGTACCTTATTTCATGTCCTAGGTGGGCTTTTTAAACCAGATGAGGGCGACGTTTGGTTGAAAGGAAAAAACATAACAGGAACAACTGGTCATGTTAGTTATATGCCCCAACAGATTTCCCTTTTGCCTTGGAGAAATGTCCTTGATAATGTATTACTCAGTCAAGAGTTGGCAAACCACAAAAGAGATAATAATTTAGCAAAGAAAATGTTGAAGCGGGCAGGGTTAGACCAATATGAAAATGCTTATCCAGATGAGCTTTCCGGTGGAATGAAGCAAAGGGTAGCCTTCGTAAGAGCGTTATTAGGGCCGCAATCTCTACTTTGTTTAGATGAGCCTTTTTCATCATTGGATGAATTCACTCGATTGGACATGCAAAACTGGCTTCTTTCTATGTGGGAGGAAATGAGACCGACTGTTCTCTTTATCACTCATCAAATTGATGAGGCTATCCTTTTATCTGATCGTATACTTGTCCTTTCTCCACGTCCAGCGACCCTATTAGAAAAAGTGGAAGTTCCGTTTGAACGGCCGAGAAACGATTCTATGTTGTTAGATCCGGAATTTATCCGATTAAAAAGCAGAATTATGTCGATGATTAGGGGGGCTGAAAGGCTTGAAAATCATTGATTCCCATATTCATCTAGATTTATATAAAATGGGGGATATAGACGAGATTAAAAATGATTTAAAAACGAAAGGTGACCGAGCTGTTACCGTTTCCTTTCATTTAGAATCCTGCAGAAAAAATCTTGAAGTGGCTGAACAGGGAGTAATCTATCCGGCTTTCGGATTTCACCCTGAACAGCCATTACCTACACAAAATGAGATCGAAGCTTTATTAAAGTGGATGGAGCAGAATCAAGACCAAATGGTAGCCGTAGGGGAAGTTGGGTTACCGTATTACCGGAAACAAGAACATGGAGTAACAGCATCGGAATATGAACAATATGTTAATCTATTAGAGAAATTTATCATGTTTGCAAAAGAATGGGAGAAACCAATTATTCTCCATGCGGTGTATGATGACGCACCTGTTGTCGTTGAATTATTAGAAAAGTATGGGGTTAAAAAGGCTCAATTCCATTGGTTTAAAGGGGCCGAGACTACAATAAAAAGAATGATTAAAAATGGTTATATGATCTCAGTGACTCCAGATGTTTGTTACGAAAAGGAAATTCAGGAGCTTGTGAAAACATATCCACTTGAGTTGATGATGGTTGAGACGGATGGCCCTTGGCCTTTTGAAGGACCTTTTAAAGGCCATAACACGCATCCTAAGATGATTCATGAGTCCGTAAAGCAGATAGCTTTCCTGAAAAATATAACAGTGGAAAAAGTCTATAAACAAATGAGGAAAAACACGGAGAATTTCTTTCAAATAACCGAATAATTAGCCCGAAAAGTAAGATTGCTCTATAATTAAAAAATAGTGCAATCTTTTTATTCCGCATGAACGGGCAGTTTATCCCCTATCTCAAGTTTTAAGTGGTAGGTGGGGATAAAAAATGTCCGACTGGTTCAGCTAACAATCAGTGGGGACGGATACTGATTGAAGATTTACTTTATGTTGGAGGCAACTTCTTATGATGATTTTTTTTACTGTAGTATTACCTGTCCTTGTCGTATTTATGGTAGGGTATGTAGTTCAAAAATGGAGGAAAATAGATATTAAATCCGTTTCCACAGTATCCATTTACATCCTTATTCCATCTCTTATTTTTCGGACTTTTTATACAGCTGATTTAAATATGCAATATTTATATATGGTGGTTTTTGCTCTTATTCTATTATTCTTATTAATTTTGATTGGGAAAATATATGCAAGAATTAGAAAATATGATTCTAATACAGAAAGTGCTCTTATTTTGACGACTGCGTTTATGAATTCTGGGAATTATGGGACCCCTATTATTTTATTTGCTTTTGGAGAGATTGGATTTGCCTTTTCTGTTTCTTTTATGGTCCTGCAGTCCATTATTATGAATTTCTTTGGGGTCTATTATGCGGCAAGGGGAAAAGCAGGAATATCTGTAGCACTACGCTCTGTCATGGCTATGCCAGCTACCTATGCTGTGATACTAGCTCTACTTTTTCAAACTTTTAACGTCCACCTACCTGAGAATCTCTTCAATACTATTGACATGGTTGCCAATGCAGCCATTCCAACTGTTATGATTATTTTGGGTATGCAGCTAGCAATGATTGAGTGGGGCGATTTTGAATGGGGAAAAATAAGTTACGGGGTTATTGTCCGACTAATTGCTTCTCCACTTATCGCGTGGGGAGTGGTTTCCTTATTTCCTCTTGATCCTATTTTGGCAAAGGTACTGATTGTTTCTTACGCCATGCCGTCGGCAGCAACGATCGTAATGTATGCTGTTGAATTCGATGCTAAGCCTAGATTAGTATCTAGTACGACATTAATTTCGACCTTATTAAGTGTTGTGACGCTGACAATTTTGCTTCAGTGGATGTAATAACTTACGACATTCGTTTCCCTGAGTGGATAAGAAAGTCAGTGCTTCAAGGGACAAAAGTGCCTTTTGTGGTAGCGGAATGGCCTGCATCAAGATTAAATCACTGGAGGGTTCTTTTGCAAACAAGGGCCATAGAAAATCAATGTTTTGTCATCGAAGCGGCTCTGATCCCAACAATAAATTTTCTTGACATTCTATGATTATTAATTCTTGGGGAGAAATTCTCGCAGAAGGTTCTGAAAAAGAAGAAATGGTCCTGGGGAAATAGATGTTAATTTTGTCGACGAAATTAGACGTAGAATGCCAATCATTGAAGATCGTTTACCAGATTTTTATCGATAAATGTCACAAAACAGTAAAATTTATAACATATTGGCGAAAAGTTATCCCCCTTATTTTCCCATTTTTAATTGACAGCTAAAATAATCCCTTGTATCATAATGGAAAATACAGAACTTTTCCACGTAGATGCCACGCCTGCATACATATTTACTATTGCAGGCCTTTCACATCTATTAGACGGGGGTCACGGGAAAGTAAACGGACTAGTAAGGCTATCAATGCTCCTTTCATCGTTTGAAAGGGGTATTTTTTCTGCAGATAAAGTGAAACTTCAATCAGTGGGGTTTTCTTCATTCCCACGATTGTTAGTTAAACCAATCGGACATTTTCGGGCAGTTTATCTCCCAACTACTCTTCTCATTTTACTCAAGACTTGAGGTGGGAGAAAATAATAATATTCCGGTCTTTCGTGGATCATCTGCCAATACTATTCATAATGAACTTACTTTCTTTCAAGATACCAAAGTATTAAAATCTGGCTACACCAGCATCCTGGTTGAGTTATTAATAGAGGGAAAAGAAAGCGAAGTTGAGGAGCTCTTACCTTTAAATAGAAAGATACATCTACCGTATTCATTGCCTGATTTATATCTATCAAATATTAGTGAGCAGGAATTAGAAAATCTAGCAGAGCAGGCAGCAACCAAAAATGTGTTTCCTAAGGAGGTTACACCTGAAAAGATTATAGAAGCTATTTTGTTGTTGAAATCCAAGTCTCTTCATGTGGTGAAGGATTAGTCAGCGGACCACTCAAATAATATAGTTGGCACTTAAATCTTGTTGGTGTCACTATTCCTTATTATACCTTTAAAAATCGTCACTTAAACTTGTGAAACTGTCACTATAGTTTTGAGCATATGTCACGGAAACTAAGAGTCTAGCACACATCTTAATGTTGTAGCACGGAAGTGGGAGTAGTGTCACTATACCTTTAAAAATCATCACTTAAAACGACGGTCTTAGCACTCAAATTTTAATAACTATCACATAAATAATATAATTGTCTCTTAAAACTGCTTTATTTCACCAAAAGCAGTATTCCAGCACTATCACCATCAAAATCTTCAATATCAACTAGGATTTATCCATTTAATAAGAAAAGCGCAAGCGCCCTTGATCATCGACGTAAGGCGGTGAGGCCCACAGGATGTGGGTCACGTAGGCGTTGCCACACGATGTGGCGGTTTTAGCCTACGATCCTCCGAGATATAGGAAACACGGTTCACGAGGGCTCGCATCCTGCGAGTCAGTTCGGTGTTGCGACAAATGTTTTCGGTGGGCCGAGTAATCGGATGTCGCGTTTTTAACCGAACCTCCTTCATCGATGTTGACTTATCGATGG
>JAWJLM010000085.1 GCA_040191315.1 Bacillaceae bacterium S4-13-56
CAAAAAGGCTCGGCTTTAATGCCGAGCCTTCATACGTCAGGCATGCACAGGAGGTAATTTAGACAAAAGTCCCTGTCTCAATTCCTGAGCATTTTTATAAAGACTTTTTCCTGTAACCACTTCTACATCTTGGGCATTTACCTCAACAGTTGTAGGTTCTTCTATCCAAAGTAGACCACTTGTAACGGAACCTGCATTTCTTAATCCTGCCTCTGATGTGAACGCTAGAGCAACGTCTACTTTTTCATCAGTCGGTTCAGTTACTACTCTAAATCCGAGACGTTTTAACTTCTGTAATTCTGCTTTTTGTCCTTCCGTAACAGGAGTATCCAATAGTTGAATGACTTTAAGACGAACTTGACCTTCAGAACGGTCTAGAGAGGAAGCAAGAATTTTTTTCACATGGCTCCCTTGTGTAGAAATAACAGGTTTTGATATTCCGTTTGCTTTTTCTATCGCCTGGTTGAGGTCCTCTAAAATATCCTTTGTAGATTCCAGACCGATGGATAATCGAATTAAGTCCTCAGTTACTCCAGTTTTCACTAAATCCTCTGCAGAAAGCTGCTGATGGGTAGTGGATGCTGGATGAATAATTAGTGACTTAGCATCACCTACATTGGCGACATGAGACCATAGATGAATAGAATCTACTAATTTGCGACCGGCATCGCGACCGCCTTTTATACCAAATACTACAATGGACCCAAAGCCGTGATTTAAATATTTTTTAGCTAGTTCATGAGAAGGGTGATTCTCTAAACCTGGGTAGCTTACCCATTCAACGCCTTCATGCTCCTCTAAGTACTGGGCTACCTCTAAGGAATTTTCATTATGCTGCTTCATACGAAGATGTAACGTTTCTAAACCTTGAAGCAATAAGAAAGCATTATGTGGACTGATGCATGCTCCAATATCACGTAATAATTGAACTCTTAATTTAATGGCAAAGGCCAGTGGTCCAAGATCCTGTGCATAACGAATGCCATTGTAACTCGGGTCAGGCTCAGTGAAACCAGGGAATTTTGGATTATTCCAATCAAAGCGTCCTCCGTCAACGACAATCCCTCCAATAGAAGTCCCGTGGCCTCCAATCCATTTAGTCGCTGAGTGTACGACAATATCGGCTCCCCAGGAGATTGGCTTACATCCATATGGAGTAGCAAAAGTACTGTCAACAATGAGGGGAATCTCATGATCATGGGCTATATCGGCAAGTGCTTCCACATCTAGGACATGTAAACTTGGATTACCGATAATTTCAGCGTACACAGCTTTTGTATTAGGAGTAATGGCTGCACGGAAATCTTCCGGATTCGTTCCTTCAACAAAATTTACTTTGATCCCGTATCGAGGAAGGGTGGTTGCAAATAAATTATATGTACCTCCATATAGATTAGTAGAGGCTACAATTTCATCCCCGGCACCTGCAATATTTAGAATCGAAAGCGTGATGGCAGCCATCCCTGAGGATGTTGCTACTGCAGCAACACCATCCTCCAACAAGGCGATGCGCTGTTCCAATGCATCAACAGTTGGGTTCATTATTCGTGAATAGATGTTTCCAGGTTCAGCGAGTGAGAACAAGTTTTGGGCATGCTCCGTGTCGCGAAAAACATAAGAGGTAGTTTGATAGATCGGAACGGCTCTTGAACCTGTAGTTGGGTCAGGCTGCTGTCCTCCATGTAAAAGAAGTGTTTCCGGATCGTACTTGTCAAAAGGTAAAGTCATTTATAATTCCTCCTTAAAATATTTTAAATAAAAAACACCCTCTAAATAAGAAGAGGGTGTGTGTTTGCTAATCCTCCTCTTATCTTCCAGACCATATGATCTGTAGGATTTAGCACCTTTTCAAGTCGTCACTTGATGGTTGCTGGGTGTCATCGGGCCTAGTCCCTCGACCGCTCTCGATAAGAGATCGTATGAAATTGATTTTACTAGTTGTTAAAGGTTTGTATTGGATTATATCGGATGGGGAATTCTCTGTCAATCAAAATTCTAAACATTCTAAACTTTTTAGGAAGATCTTTCTTTTGTCGATTATTGAATAAAAATCTTTTGTTGCGATAATTTAAAAAATTTAAATTATTTGGTATACTAACAAAAGAGATAGGGGATATGTCACTACTTAAAGGGAGATGGTTTTGTGAAAAGAGAAGAGCTAATAGCCCCAGAACATTATAATATTGTTCAAGAAATTGAGCGGTATGCGGAAGATCCTCAGAGGGTAGCGTTAAAGTGGGAAAATGAAAGTGGAGAAAAGAAAGAGATTACTTACCAACAACTTGTAAGGGAGGTCAATAAAATTGGAAGCGTTTTCAATAGGCACGGTTTACTAAAAGGGGACAAGGTGTTGGTTCTTATTCCAAGAGTCATTGAAGCTTACCAAGTATATTTGGCAGCCCTGAAGTTAGGAGTTGTAGTCATACCAAGTTCCGAGATGCTCCGTAGCAAAGATTTGGAATATCGAATTCAGCATGGGGAAGTAAAAGGTATTATTTGCTATCAACCTTTTCTGGAGCAATTTGAATCATTGGATACGACAAATCTACTAACTTTTGCTGTTGAAAACTCTTCTGATAACCTACCAGATGGATGGATTTCATTAAATAAAGAAAGTCAGAAGGAACCGGATGTACTAGCTATGGTGGATACCCACAGAGATGATATGGCCTTTTTATCGTATACCTCAGGAACCACAGGCAACCCAAAAGGAGTTGTTCACAGCCACGGATGGGGATATGCTCATTTGAAAACGGCAGCTGAAAAATGGTTAGCCATTGAGGATGGAGATGTCGTGTGGGCTACAGCAGGACCAGGATGGCAAAAGTGGATTTGGAGTCCGTTCCTTTCTGTATTGGGAACAGGTGCTACTGGCTTTATTTATAACGGAAAATTTAATCCAGTGAAATACCTACAATTGCTCGATAAGTATGAGGTCAATGTGTTATGTTGCACGCCAACGGAATATCGACTTATGGCGAAGGTGGAGGGATTGGATCAATTTAGTCTTACTCATCTTCATAGTGCTGTGTCTGCTGGAGAGCCATTAAATCGCGAAGTTATAGATACGTTCCAAAAATATTTCAATATTACTGTCCGTGATGGCTACGGGCAAACTGAAAATACTCTTTTGTTAGGTGTCACGAAGGGAATGGAGGTTAAACCGGGATCAATGGGCAGACCAACTCCAGGAAATCAAGTAGAAATAGTAGATGAACTTGGCGAACCTGTTGAGGTTGGAGAGGTAGGCGATATCGCTGTCCACGTCGATAGCCCAGCTCTATTTAAGCATTATTATAAAGATCCTGAAAGGACAAAAATGTCTTTTCGAAAAGATTATTATATAACGGGAGACCAGGCAAAAAAGGATGAGGATGGATACTTCTGGTTTGAAGGGAGAAGTGACGATATCATCATTAGTTCTGGCTATACCATTGGACCATTTGAAGTGGAGGATGCTTTGGTTAAACATCCTCATGTACAAGAATGTGCAGTCGTTGCAAGTCCTGATGAAATCCGAGGTCAAGTTGTGAAAGCTTTTGTAGTATTAAAGGATGGAATAGTTGGCAATGACGATTTAGTTTCAGAATTACAAGATCACGTTAAAACATTAACTGCTCCATATAAATACCCAAGAAAAATTGAGTTCATTGAAGAACTTCCAAAAACAACATCTGGAAAAATTCGACGTGTCATTTTACGTGAACAAGAGAAAAACAAAGTTCGTCAGTAACATAATATGGCCTACCTCACATAAGGTAGGCCAGTTTTCAACATTAGTATTGAAAATCACAGAAATTTCTCGAAACTTTCACAAGTTATACAAAATATTGCCTATATAATATAGGTACACCATATTAAAAAAGGAGTGAATCTCATGTATATTAAAGAGTCCCTGCATCCTTATATCCACAGAATGTCTTTCTATCATTTGTTTGGTAAATGTTTTTACTATTCCCCTCTCCACCTCAATTGGACGTACCTTCTTGAATATGATGCTCTTCAACTTAAACTAGAGGGATTAGGCGAGGGTGGAAGAAAACTTCGTCATTATATCCAGGCTTTTCAGGACAAAAGTAAGGAGGAGCGTAGTCGAATAGTTCAATTAGAACATCAAGAATATTTGCGTCTTTTTCATGGAATGGATCCTATCGCTGCTCCTAGAGAATCTTTTTACCGCGCGGAATCGCCTCTCGTGTTGGAAGAATGCTATAAAAATTATGGCTATATTCCAGACCCTAAGTACCCCGACCATATCTCATTAGAACTCGATTTTCTTTCATTTATGACATATCACTATTTAGAATTAGGCCAAAATGAAAAATATCGAAATGCTGTCCTCTTCTTTTCAGAAAACCACTTATTAAAATGGGCTCCTGAATTTGCCGAAGAAGTGTACTTTCAAACAAACAGTCCATTTTATAAAGCGATCAGCTTACTATTCTTAAACTTTCTTAGTGATGAAAAAGAATTTGTCCTATCTGAAAAAGAAATTACCTTGAACTAATAAAAAATAACTTAGCGAATATGTGCTAAGTTATTTTTTGTTAAGTTAAAAAGGAAACTTTTTAAGTTTAGCAGTGCAGTTGAGCACTCTTTCCGCGCCTAAAAAGAAGAATTTACGCATAAAGAAAGACAAGTGAGCGCCCGCGCAAAGACTTGAAAAAATCGCGCATAAAAGTTCGAAAATCGAGCATAGACCCTATAAAAGCCGAGCATAAGAGTTAATTTCACGCGTGAAAAGAGAAATTTGAGCATATACCTTGAAATTTGAGCATAGGAATAGCAACTTTAATAAATAGAAACCGAAAATACCAATGAAAACCAATTAAGGCAAAACAAAACCTTTTGTTTCAAATCACCCAACGCCTTCTCCATTTCCTTTCAAACAAAAATCCATGATACAATAAAAGCAAATTTTCTTTTGTTAGGAGTAATGGCATGATTCGTGTAAGTAAGAATGAACTTTTAGATATGGCTGGATGGACATTGTTCACCCGTGGAGAAAAATACTATCGCAGTGGTGCGGTTATGGAAAGTTTTAAATTAAAGACTTCTAAGGGACATGAGGTCCATACAGAAGTTCAAGGAAGCGAAATGTATCATGTGATTTTAAAATTTGATCAATATGGAACTTACCAAGGAGGACGATGTGAGTGCCCTGCATACGCAGGTGGATATGTGGTGTGTAAGCACATGGTAGCTTCTCTTTTGCATGCAGCCAATGCCTATAAAAGCACTCCACAACGAGCCATTCCGTCCACTCAAGAGGGGAGAAGTTTAATTGAAAAGGTCCTATCTTCTGTTGAAGAAGATAGGATAAACGACGAAGAATCTGGCCACTTGGAAACGAAATATCTAGAGGAATTAGCCGTTGAATTTGAAATAATTATCCCTTTCTTAAGGTATAGTTCATCCTTAAGTGAGTTTGACATAAAATTAAAAATAGGACCAAAGGATAGTCGAGCCTATGTTGTTCACGATCCAGTGAATTTTTTCCGAGCTATAAAAATGGGGGAGGCATACACTTTTACCTCTAAATTCACCTTTGATCCAACAACACAAAAGATACCTGATCCTGAACGGGAAGTTTTGTCTATGTTAGAGGAATTGGTGGATTGGTATCGTTGGGTAAGTAATAAAGAAATGATGTATTCTTCCCCTCGTATAAAAGAGATTTCTGTTCCTCCCCATCGCTTTCAGAGTGTATTAGATGGTTTACAGCAATGTGGAAATGTTTTTATGCGAAATGGGAAAATAGATAGACGCTTAAAAGTGGAAAAAGAAAGTTTTCCACATACTTTTACATTAGAAGAAAAAGACGGTTATTATCTTCTTTCCGTTAGTCGTTCGGAACTTCCAAGTATGATTTTAGGAAACACAAATTACCTATTAAATAACTCAACTATTTATGAGATGAATCAAGAACTCCGACAATCAGTAGTTCCTCTTTATCAACATTTAAGTGCTCGCCCGGAGGACCAACAACCATTGACAAAGAGTCAGCTTGAACAGTTAATTGGAACGCTGTTTCCTACTTTACAAAAGTATAATCTCCTTCAGATGGATGATCAATTACACCAAAAAATTAAAATGGTGGATTGTCGTCCTGAACTGACGTTCGATGTAGATGAAGATGGTATTCGAGGAGAAATATTTTTTAACTATGGAGACCTTCAAATTTCACCTTTTGAGGATTCTACTCATTCTTCTAAAACGGAAATCATTGTGAGGGATATGAAAAAAGAAAGAAAAGTGATGGAACTTATCGAGCAAAGTGACTTCCGATATAACGGAAAAGAATTAACTATGGATGATGAGTATTCCATGGGGGACTTTTATTATCGTATTCTTCCCACACTTGAAAAGCATTGTGAGGTCCATTGGAATGAACACGGTGAAAGTTTATTCATGGATCGAGTTCCGAATGTTGAGCTTTCTCTAGACGTCGATGAGGGAAATAATTGGTTTGAAATTGGTTTTAAAACTGATGATTTACCGGAGGAAGAAATCATCTCGTTTCTTCAATCAGTAAGGGAAAAACGATCTTTTCACCGATTAAGTACGGGGCAGTATATTCCTATTGAAAGCGAGGAATGGCTGGAGGCTTTATCTATTCTTGACCAAGTGGGAGCTGGAGCTACTGATTTCTCACATGGGAAAATACAGTTGCCCAAATATCGTGCGCTTCAAATTGAGGACCCATCAATTGGAAAATCATTTATTAGCAAGTCCAGAGCCTATGAACAATTGTTAGAAGCCATATCTCACCCTGAAACTATGGATGTTCAGCCTCCTCAAGGAATAAATGCTACCTTAAGAGACTATCAGATCTACGGATTTCAGTGGATGAATGCTCTTGCAGCGTATGGTTTTGGAGGAATATTAGCTGATGAAATGGGGTTGGGGAAAACCATTCAAGCTTTATCTTTCATTTTGTCACAAAAAGAAAAAAAGAGGGATTGTCCACCGTTTCTAATAGTTGCTCCTGCCTCATTAGTTTACAATTGGAAAAAAGAAGCGGAACATTTTACACCTCAGTTAAAAATAACACTAGTGAACGGAACAAAACAGGACCGAAGAAATGCTCTCGAAAAGGGGGAAGAGACGGACTTATTTATCACTTCCTATCCCTTACTAAGAAGGGATGCAGAACTCTATCAAGATCATTTCTTCCAAGGGATCATTTTGGATGAGGCTCAAGCCTTTAAGAATGACACTTCCCTTACTTATAAATCTGTTCTAAGGCTTCGAGGAGCTGTGTCTTTTGCCTTAAGTGGAACACCTGTTGAAAATAGGGCAGAAGAGCTTTGGGCCTTGTTTTCCGTTATCATGCCGGGCATTCTGCCGAAAAAGGAACAATTTTCTTCCCTGGAGCCCAAAAGTATTCATCGAAGAATATCTCCTTTTGTCCTAAGAAGAACGAAAAAAGAAGTTTTACCAGAATTACCAGAGAAAATTAACAATTCACGTTATACAGATTTGTCAAAGGAACAAAGAAAGCTTTATGTAGGGTATCTTCACAAGGTGCAAGAGGAAACAAAATCGGAATTGGCAAAAGAAGGTTTCCAAAGAAGCAGAATGAGCATTCTGAGTAAATTAACAAGACTTCGTCAGTTGTGTTGTCATCCTTCTCTTTTCATTGAAAATTACACTGGGACTTCAGGAAAATTAGAAGAACTACGTGAGCTGATGGTAGAGGCTCGAGAAAACGGGCAAAGAGTCCTTATCTTCTCCCAATTTACGTCCATGCTTGCTATTATTAAAGAAGTCATGGAAAAGGAAGGGTACACTTACTTTTATCTGGATGGAAGCACTCCGGGAAAAGAGCGTGTGCAATTAACAGAAAGGTTTAATGAGGGGGAAGGGGATGTCTTCTTAATTTCTCTAAAAGCTGGAGGGACAGGGCTTAACCTTACAGGCGCCGACACGGTTGTCTTGTATGACTTGTGGTGGAACCCCGCAGTTGAAAACCAGGCGGCAGACCGTGCCCACCGAATAGGCCAGAAGAAGGTGGTTCAAGTCATCAAGCTGATTGCTCAAGGAACGATTGAAGAAAAAATCCAAGAGCTTCAAGAGAAAAAACAACATTTATTTGATACTTTAATTCAGACCGGAGATACTAGGATTACAAATTTATCGGAAGAAGATATACGAGAAATTCTTGATATGACGTAAGGATTAAGGAAAAATAGTACTTTTTCCTTGTTTTACATGATTGGACAATCTATGGTACACTTCTTTAGACCATGGAATGTTTTTGGAAAAAAAGGAGCTGTTTCAAATGAAGAAATGGATGATGGTAATTGGATTGATAGCAAGCTTAACCCTCTTTGTGGCAGGTTGCTCTAATGATGAAGAGATAGAGGCCGCTGCTATTGTAAATGGAGAAGAAATTTCTATGGAAGAATTTAATTTAACTTATGATCAAATAACAACCCAATATGAGCAGTTTGGTATGAATGTTGAAGAACAGGAAGATCAAATCAAGCAAATGGTTATAGATCAACTGGTTAATACAGAAATTATTGTCCAAAAGTCAGAAGAGACTGATTATGAACCAAGTGAAGAAGAGATTGATCAAGAATATGATATGATCCTTGAACAAATTGGTGGAGAAGAAGAACTGCAAACGGCTCTTGAAGAGAGCGATATGACAAAAGAGGACCTTAGGAAGGATATCCGTACACAGCTTAAAGTGAATCAATTCCTTGAGAATAGTGTAGAGGAGCCTCAGGTTTCTGAAGAAGAAATTCAACAAAGCTATGACGATATGATAGCCCAAGCTGAACAAGATAATGCCGAGGCTGAAGAAGGTCAGGAGCAAGAAATTCCAGAATTCGAGGAAGTAAAAGATGCGATTGAGCAGCAATTAATTCAAACTAAAAAACAAGAAAGCCAACAAGAGTTAATTGAAAAATTGCGTAGCGAAAGTGATGTTGAGATTCTAATTTAATTTTGTACAAAGAAGCTTGAGTATTTTTCTCAAGCTTCTTTTGTTCTAGGATAAGAAATCATTATGGCTCGCTTCGCGGAGCCACC
>JAWJLM010000086.1 GCA_040191315.1 Bacillaceae bacterium S4-13-56
AAGAAATCCTCTAAAGGTCGAAAGGGTATTGACTTTTTATGCTTTATTTAAAGCTTTTACCTTGGCTCCACTTCTTTATTACTCAGCAGGAACCTGCTACACATGACTTAAACAGCATTCTCGAATATAAAAATAAATATATGGGGAACGCTTCAAATGTTTCAAACCTTTTTCAGCATCTTCCACTGAGCAATGTCGGAATGAACTTTGAATTGCATCCAGAAAACTTAGAAATTGAAGTAAATTATAAAGATACAGTTTGGAATATCGGAGAAGAAAAGGTAAAAAGCTCTCTTCTTTATAATTCAACAGCTGCTTTTGCACTGATAGACAACTTAAAAATTATAGATTACAATTTCTCTGGAGCGTCATACCAAGTAAAAAGTGCAGATGTTGAATCGTTGTATTCGGATTTCAATAACATACTGGAAAAAGAAAATTGGTCAAATTATGTACAGAGTAAAATGAATGATCTTCAATATGTAGAAGATACTTTTCTAGGAGTTATTAAACCTAAATAATCAAAATTAATCATTTGTTCTCTTAATCTTAAATATTTAATTATAGGGTTAACATTTAGTGGTTGATGCAAAGTCGATATGTTCCCCCATACCTCGAAGGGAAAAATGCCGTGGATATGTTTCCGAGAACAGACGGTTCGAAAGACATCAATCCTATCCTCACGAGTCAGGTGGAAAGCGTTACTTTATTAAAAAGCATTGTCTAGTTAAACAATGGAGTGCCACGCACCTTCAGCAAGGTGGAGGTAGTTCAATATGGTTGCACAAGTATAGAAAAATTTAAATAGCTAATATTTCCGAATTTTTCTTTTTTGTGGTAGGGTAAAAGGGAGAAGTTGAGAATGGAGGTAGCCAACATGATCTACGAATTTAAAATAGTACTCATTGATGAAAAACCTCCTGTATGGAGGACCGTTCAAATTCCTTCTAGTTACAACTTTAATCAGTTACATAAAGTCATTCAATTATCAATGAATTGGTATGATATCCATATGCATTCCTTTTTGTTTAAAAAGAATACACATGACTTATATTCTTGGCAACAGATTGGAAATAAGAACAAAAATGATGACCTATTCCAAGTGGATTTCCACGAAAAGGATGAAGTGATAGCCGACTGGTTCAAAGAAGTGGATGATCGGTGCATTTACATTTACGACTTTGGGGACGATTGGCGTCATGAATTAATTCTCCAGAGGAAACTTGAACCTGAAGACGGCGTTGAATATCCTAGATGTATGGAAGGCCAATATACTTCACCTGGAGAAGATAGTCGAGCTGATTGGAAAGGTCCTCAAGAAGTAGATGAGAAGCAATTAATACAGGAAATTAATGATCATTTAAGAGTACTACAAAAGGAGTAGGCAAGCTGTTTAGTGCAGGTTGCCTTTTGCTTATGATTAGGGCGTTTGTCGGAAAAATGACACTCAAAATTCTGATATTCGACAAAAAAAAGTAAAATATACGCCCGCTTTTTCCGTAAAGTAACATAATTTTCGTTCCGTATATAGTAGATTAGATATAGAAAAGATTCCTTCAGATAAAGGCAAACTGGTCGAAAGGCTAGGTCGCAAAGCTACAGATCTAAGGCGAGGGAGAAAAGCGCTACGATGGCTGGGTTACCTGTAAAGGGTTTGGGGGAACAGAATGCAAGAAACTAGAAATGATGTTGATCAAGAGTGGGTTGCTTTAATGAATGAAGCAAAAAAATTGGGGATTTCGAAAGAGGAGGTTCGATATTTTATTGAGATGAATAATCTTAATAAAAAGCCCTCTTAATCGTAACACTTTCTAGTTAACTCAGTTCTATATACATAAAGTATATACAGAAAATAAAGATAGAACTGTGGTATAATATTGCTAGAAAGGACAGGTGTCGGTCGCATGGTGGGAGAACGCATTCAAACTCTTAGAAAAAAACAAGAAATGACATTATCTGAGCTAGCAGAACGAGCAGGTGTAGCAAAATCCTACTTAAGCTCTATCGAGCGGAGTGTTCAAAAAAATCCATCCATACAGTTTTTAGAAAAAATATCAAAAGTACTTGGCGTTTCGATGGAAAGCCTGTTACAAGACGAAAATGCGGGTAACAATCAAGAAGAAAAAATAGATGAAGATTGGTTACAGTTGGCTAAAGATGCAATGGATTCGGGAATATCAAAAGAGCAATTTAGAGAGTTTTTAGAATTCAATAAATGGAGAAAACACCAGAACTCGTGAAGCTCATATAATATGAGCTTTTTTCTTTTGGGAAAAGCCACTGCTCAATGAACTTCCATCCTCCCTCACAAAATTACATTTAAAATGGGCCAAAAACGTTTCAGAGTACTACCTCAACACATATTCTGAAATAAGAAAATAGAGTGAGGGGGGTTATGGCATGCCAAGAAAACCTTTATCATCAAATGTTTCCTTTCAACAGTCAAAGCCAAGAAGAAATCAAAATGTTTTTTATTATTTCAAAAGAGATGAGTTCGCCAACAATTTACACATGGTTGATTATTCGGCACGTCAAGCTATGAAAGTCTATAGCCAGGTTGCTCCTTATCTAAGTAAATTTTTGGGGCGTTAAAGAAAAGCAAAAGGATCTAGTGCTTAATCCAAAAGCTCGCTGGTATAGAAGCGAGCTTTTCGGCCTTCTTCAGTTGACTTTTTTTCTGTTCCTGTATAAAATGACTAACAAGCTAAGTATTGTTTGAAAATTAATACTATCAGAATTTTTGATTCGTTAGTTGCTAGTTTGAGATCAGATAGGGCTTTCATTAGCAGAGAGTAACAACAAGTTTTTTAGAAGAGTTGAGAATGAGGTAGAAGAGTTGAGGTTTAGGATGAGTTTAGCCGGAGCTGAGTGAGTATAGGGACTGCAGGGAGAGCCTGTGAGGTTGCTTATACCTAGTTTGTTATATTTTTCATCCACAAATATTTCCTCAATTTCTCATTCTCCATAATCCTATGGAGAGGTGAGCTTATGACTACGCAAGATCAGTTTTTACAAGATGCGAAAATGCATCTCACTATTCCTGTATTCCATTCTTTTTTCACTGACAC
The DNA here is from genome assembly GCA_040191315.1 of Bacillaceae bacterium S4-13-56. Lineage (NCBI taxonomy): Bacteria > Bacillati > Bacillota > Bacilli > Caryophanales > Bacillaceae > Bacillaceae bacterium S4-13-56. Next base: position 3,069 of record JAWJLM010000086.1, read on the forward strand.
ATTATCACCCATTCATATGTTTCATGCATTAAAGGAAGAAGCCTTGTATATGCTAGAAAGCCAAGACCCTGAATCTCCATGGTCTAATTTCTCATTCATTGGTTTGGATCCGATGCTTGAGATTGAACAAGTGGATCAACAATTTTTCATTAGGGATTTGCAACAAGGAAAAACATTTGAAGCGGCAACCCTTCAAGGAGCTTTTGAAGAGGTGGCTAGTTACCTTCAAGTAAAAGATCCTCCTATTTCTGTTCCTTTTCGAGGCGGGGCTGTAGGCTATCTAGCGTACGATGCAATTTCAGATGTAGAACCTATTGACAGAGCCATCCAAGATAATATATCCATTTCTAATTATCATTTTCTTTTTTGCCAGACCTTAATTGCTTATGAACACAAAACAAAGGAAACAACGATCTTGCACTTTTCTCGTTTAAATCAAGGGGCGGAATCTATCACCAAACGTTATGAACAGGCAAAGAGAAGGATTCAAGACATTCAGGAGAAGCTTCTAGAAAATAGCTTTATTCAAGATGTTATGGTGTCAAATGACTTGGTTATTCCGGAGCATAAGAATATTCGAAGCAATTACTCTCATGAACGTTTTATGGACGATGTTGAAAAAATAAAAGAATATATCCGAGCGGGGGACATTTTCCAAGCGGTTCTCTCCCAACGATTTGAAACGGAGACGGAACTAGAAGGTCTTCAGCTTTATCGCATTTTACGTAAGGTGAATCCTTCACCCTATATGTTCTATTTAAAGTTTGGTGAATTAGAAGTGATAGGGAGTTCACCAGAAAGAATGATGCAGGTTCAAAACCGTCATCTTGAAATTCACCCCATCGCTGGAACAAGAAAAAGAGGGCATTCTTCTGAGGAAGATGATGCTTTAGCGGAGGATCTGATTCGGGATGAGAAAGAGCAGGCAGAACACCGGATGCTAGTGGACTTAGCAAGAAATGATATTGGTCGAGTTGCGGAGTATGGTTCTGTAGCTGTCCCAGAATATATGATGATCGGTAAATTTGCCAAGGTCATGCACATCATCAGTAAGGTTACTGGGACTCTACGCGAGGATGTCCATCCTGTAGAAGCCTTATTAGCAAGCTTTCCGGCTGGTACCTTATCAGGTGCTCCTAAAGTAAGAGCTATGCAAATTTTACGTGAGCTTGAACCAACTCCTCGCCATTTATATGGCGGAGGAATTATATATTTAGGATTTGATGGTGCGATCGATTCGTGTATCGCGATTCGAACGATGACCTTATACAAAGGGAAGGTATATTTTCAAGCAGGTGCCGGAATTGTAGCAGATTCTGATCCGCAGCTTGAATATGAAGAGACCTTAAATAAGTCACTCGCACTAAAAAGAACGATTGAGTTAGCTGAGCATGTTTTTGAGTTGAGACGAGAAGGAGTGGAGAAGCAATGAGTGAATTTTTAACTAAAGTGGTGGAAGGGCAGCATTTAAGTGAGGAAGAGGCTTTTGAAGCAATGAATCGAATCATGCAAGGAGAAGTCCCTACAGGCCATTTAATGAGTTTTCTTAGTGTTTTACGTTTTCGTGGAGAAACGGTAGAAGAGTTAACGGGTTTTGCACGTGCTATGCGAAGCAATATGAGAAAAGTCGACCTTGGAGAATCCGTCATCGATACCTGTGGTACTGGCGGGGATGGAAGTTCCACTTTTAATATTTCAACTGCTGTTTCTGTCGTTCTTGCGAGCATGGGGGCGAAAGTAGCAAAGCATGGGAATCGGAAAGTTTCCTCAGCAAGTGGTAGTGCTGATGTGTTAGAGGCACTTGGTTTACCTGTATTCGCAGCGGAAAATAAAGAAAAAGAAATGATGGAGGACATCGGATTAACCTTTTTGTTTGCTCCTAACTATCATCAAGCCATGAAACATGCTGTCACAGCTAGGAAAGAACTTGGGTTTAGAACGGTGTTTAATTTGTTAGGGCCACTGTCCAATCCTGCTCAAGCAAAGAGACAGTTGATTGGGCTATATGATACAAGTATCGCGGAAAAGATAGCTGAAACACTTAAGTCACTTGGTTCAGAACATGTTTTATTAGTGACTGGCCGTGATGGATTAGATGAAATATCCATTACAGGATCAACTGATATTGTTGAACTCAAAAGTGGGGAGATTCATAGATTTGTTCTTTCCCCAGAAGAAGTCGGCCTTCCAGTGGGCCAATTAAAAGACATTCAAATTCATCATCCAGATGAAAGTGCGGAACTCATTAAAGATATTTTTTATGGGCGTGCCAATGAAAGCTCTACTAATATAGTTGTACTAAATGCAGCAGCTGGATTATATATTGCAGGACTAGTTGAGGATATCAAGGTGGGTGTAATTAGAGTTCAACAGGCACTAAAAAGAGGAGATGTTGCTCGCTATTTTGAGGGAATTTCTGATTTGAAGGAGAAAAATCAATATGCTTGATAAAATTCTGGCAACAAAACGGGAGGAGATTCCTAGAATAACCTTGGAAGAGCCGATGGATATTCCGAGATTTTCCTTATATGAATCTCTTAAGAATACAAGTAATATTGCAGCCCTCATTGCTGAGGTAAAAAAAGCCTCTCCGTCGAAAGGCTTGATACGTGAGGATTTTGACCCTGTAAGTATAGCGAAGGATTATGAGAGTTCAGGAGCAAGTGCTATTTCGGTGCTGACCGATCAAGTTTATTTTCAAGGTAAAAAACAATATCTGCAAGATGTTAAACGGGCCGTAAAGCTGCCTGTATTGAGAAAGGATTTTATCATCGTAACTCTTCAGATAGAAGAAAGTTTTCGGATTGGAGCGGATGCCATACTACTCATCGGAGAAGTATTGGAACCTAAACAACTTCATGAATTTTATGAAAAAGCCTATGAGCTAGGAATGGAAGTTTTAGTAGAGGTTCATTCAGAGGACACACTTGGAGGGATTTTGCAGGAATTTACACCCAAAATAATTGGGATCAATAATCGAAATCTAAAAACCTTTGAAACAAGTTTAAAACAAACTCAAAAGATTGCGCCTCTTATTCCCGAAGAGAGTTTGCTTGTATCAGAAAGTGGAATTTTTCTATTTGAAGAGGTTGAGAGGGTTGTCTCTTATGGGGCACAAGGAATTCTAGTAGGGGAAGCTTTAATGAGGCAACAGGATATAAAGCAGGCAGTCCATGATTTACTGGGAGGCGGTCAACATGTCAGGAACAATCGTTAAGCTTTGTGGAAACAAGTCTAAGGAAGATCTTACTCATAGTGCGCAATCTAGTGCCACTCATCTAGGCTTTATTTTTGTTCCAGGAACAAAAAGGTATGTGGATGCTACAAGTTTGAAGAAATGGATCAGAGAAATTCAGCCAAATCAAAAGATAGTAGGGGTATTTGTAGAGCCCCCATTAAACTTTATCGACTATGTTTTGCAACATGTCCCATTAGATGTGATTCAGCTTCATGGTAATGAAACGGTTCCCTATATTTTAAATGTAAAAGAAACCTTTCAGCTTCCTGTTTGGAAAGCGATTCATCATGGGAAAGAGGGATTATCTTATATGCGTCTCTTTTCAGGGGTTGTGGATGGGTATGTTGTTGATTCAAAGGTAAAGGGGGCCTACGGAGGGACAGGAGTAATCTTTGATTGGGAAGCCATTCCGGACTACAAAAAAGAAGCCGAACAACAAGGGGTTTCTTGTCTTATGGCTGGTGGAATTCATCCCGCTAATGTTCGCGACATTCTCGCCTATCAACCCGAGGGGATTGACCTTTCTTCTGGAATAGAAACAGACGGTCTAAAAGATCCAGTAAAAATCGAGGCACTAATGAGAGAGGTGGAGCAATATGACACAAGTATTTCCAGATGCTAGAGGCAGATATGGCGATTTCGGTGGAAAATATGTTCCGGAAACATTAATGGGACCTTTACAAGAGTTGGAGGATGCTTTGGATGAAGTAATGGCAGATCCCAAATTTTTAGCAGAGTATCATCATATTTTAGAAGAATATGCTGGACGTCCAACTGCTTTAACGTTTGCTGATGCATTAACAGAGTATTTAGGTGGAGCTAAGATTTATTTGAAAAGAGAGGACCTTAATCATACGGGCGCTCACAAATTAAATAATGCCATTGGGCAGGCACTTCTTGCCAAACGTATGGGGAAAAAGAAAATCATTGCCGAAACAGGTGCGGGTCAGCACGGGGTAGCTTCTGCAACAGTGGCGGCCAAGTTTGGACTCGAATGTAAGGTGTTCATGGGAGAGGAAGATATTCGTCGTCAGGAGCTTAATGTTTTTCGTATGAAAATGCTAGGGGCAGAAGTCATCCCGGTAACGAGTGGAAATGGTACGCTTAAGGATGCCACAAACGAAGCGATTCGCTATTGGGTTGCCAATTGTGAAGATCACTTTTACCTGATTGGGTCAGTGGTTGGCCCACATCCTTATCCCAAAATGGTGCGTAATTTTCAAAGGGTGATTGGAGATGAAACCAAGGCTCAATTTTTAAAAGTAGAGCCAAAGTATCCTGATAGGATTTATGCTTGTGTTGGAGGTGGAAGTAATGCAATTGGCATGTTCTATCCTTTCCTAGAAGAGGATGTAGAGCTTATTGGAATTGAAGCGGCTGGAAAAGGAGTCGACACAGCCGAGCATGCTGCTACTTTGACCAAAGGCAATCGTGGGGTGATCCACGGTTCTTTAACGTTTTTGCTTCAAGATGAACATGGACAAATTACGGAGCCCTATTCCATTTCTGCTGGATTAGATTATCCTGGCATTGGTCCGGAGCATGCGTATCTTTATGATAGTGGAAGGGTTCGGTATGAAAGTGTGACGGATCAAGAAGCATTAGATGCTTTGAAATTATTGACGGTAACAGAGGGGATTATTCCGGCAATTGAAAGTGCCCATGCCTGTGCTCAAGCTTTTAAAGAAGCAAAGCAACTTAGTGCGGATCAGACCATAGTGATTAATGTCTCCGGTCGAGGAGATAAGGATATGTCAACACTTATGGATTATTTTCAGGAGGAGGTATAGACATGCTCACGACAACGTCATTTCAAGGGAAATTGAAGAAAACGAAGGACTTGTTTATTCCTTTCATAGTTGCAGGTGACCCTACTCCTGAACTTACCATTGAATTGGCCGTGAAGTTGCAGGAAGCAGGAGCGGATATTTTAGAACTTGGGATACCATATTCTGATCCTTTAGCCGATGGACCAACCATACAACGAGCAGCCAAACGAGCACTAAGTCAGGGGATGAGCTTGATTCGTGCGATTCAGCTTGTTCCACAAATGAGAGCGCGTGGGGTTGACATCCCGGTTGTCATATTTACTTACTATAATCCGGTATTACAGTTGGGTGAGGAGAGGCTCATGGAACTGTTAAAGGAGAACGGTGCAGAGGGGTTGCTTATTCCAGATCTGCCTCATGAGGAAAGTGCATCTATTCGTGACTTAGCTTCTCGAGAAGGAATTGAATTTATCTCTCTAGTTGCTCCAAATTCTGATGCTCGGATCGAAAAAATAGCCAAGGATGCAAGTGGATTTTTGTATTGTGTTTCCACCCTTGGGGTTACAGGTGAGCGTAACAAAATGTCTTCTGAAGTGGTTGGTTTTATAACTAAGGTGAAGCAGCATAGCCGAGTCCCGGTTGCTGTTGGATTTGGAATTTCAACGAATGAGCACGTTCAATGGATCAGAGGGCATGCAGATGGCGTAATTATTGGAAGTCGAATCATTACCTTACTTGAATCAGAGTTAGAAGATTTGAGTTTGGGAGAGACGGAGCAAATGGCTGCTCTCGAACGGTTTTATGAGAAGGTGAAAGAGTTAGTTAGATAGTAGATATAGTTTAGTTGAGAGGAGTTGAGCTGAGTGATTTATATGATTGATCATTATGATTCTTTTACCTACAATCTGGTTCAGTATTTGGGCCAGCTTGGGGAAACGATTAAAGTCGTGCGTAATGATAAGGTGAGTCTGGAGGAAATTGAGGAGCTACGACCAGATATTATTTTTCTTTCTCCTGGTCCGTGCTCACCTGACGAAACACCGATCACTTTACAGGTGATTCATAGATTTAAAGGTGAAATTCCTATCTTTGGGGTATGTTTAGGACACCAAGCAATTGCTCAAAGTTTCGGAGGAAAAGTTGTACGTGCCTTGAAATTAATGCATGGGAAATCCTCTTTCATTCATCATGATGGAACAGGAATTTATGAGGGTTTACCCTCTCCCATGGAAGCGATGCGCTATCATTCCTTGTTAGTCGACATGGAGTCCCTTCCTGATTGTTTTGAAATCACATCCGTCACTGTCGAAGGAGAGATTATGGGAATTCGACATAAGGAGTATCTAATAGAAGGAGTTCAATTCCATCCAGAATCCATAGGAACATTGGAAGGCATGGAATTAATGCAAAACATGTTACAAATCTATAGAAAGAATGTTGTAGAAAGCAGAGGGTAAATTTAAACCTCTGCTTTTTTTGTACTATCAGCTATTTATAACTTTGGTTGGTTGATAGTACAAAAAAAAATTAAACTTTTGGTATTAAGACTTGGCGATAAGCCAAGGTTTTCTAATACTTTTATTCTTCATAAGGTAAATGAAGCCCAAAACCATGGGCCTGAGCCAGAGTTATGTTCTTCATAAGGTAAATGAAGCCCAAAACCGAGGACCTGAGCCAGAGTTATGTTCTTCATAAGGTGAATGAAGCCCAAAACCATGGGCCTGAGCCAGAGTTATGTTCTTCATAAGGTAAATGAAGCCCAAAACCATGGACCTGAGCCAGAGTTATGTTCTTCATAAGGTGAATGAAGCCCAAAACCATGGGCCTGAGCCAGAGTTATGTTCTTCATAAGGTGAATGAAGCCCAAAACCGTGGACCTAAGCCAGAGTTATGTTCTTCATAAGGTGAATGACCTATTCCTCTAAATACGCGCAAAATCATATTATGATTTTCAACTGTCAGAGCCCAACTCTTGAAAGTGTTCACGAATTTGTAAAACATTTCACAATATAGTTATACCGGTATATGTATAATCATTGTATGATAAAGATAAGAAAAACAACGAGGAGGGAAAAAGATGAAAAACGTACTCATTCTAGGTGCGGGGACAGCGGGAACAATAATGGCGAATCAGTTACACAAAAAGCTCAATCGGAAAGAGTGGAACATTACAATCGTCGATCAAGATGAAAAACACTATTATCAACCAGGATTTTTGTTTATTCCATTTGACATCTATTCGGAGAAGGATGTTGTGAAGGAGAAGAAAAATTATCTCCCTAAGGATGTTGAGTATATTCAATCTGGAATTAAACTCATAAAGCCTGAAATCAATAGTGTTGTTCTTGAGAACGAAGAGAACCTTTCCTATGATCTTTTGATTATTGCAACGGGTAGCCATATTGCTCCTGATGAAATTGAGGGATTGGAGGATGGTTGGAGAGACACCATCTTTGATTTTTACACCTTTGAAGGTTCTGTGGCATTAAGAAACAAGTTGCGGGATTGGAAGGGTGGAAAATTAGCTGTTCATATTGCAGAGATGCCAATCAAATGTCCGGTAGCCCCATTAGAGTTCATCTTTTTATCCGATTGGTATTTTAAGGAGAAAAGAAAGATTCGTAAAGATGTAGAGATAATTTATATCACCCCATTAGATAGTGCTTTTACCAAACCAAAGAGTGCAAAGGTCCTAGGTGGATTGATTGAACAAAAAAATATCAAAATGGTTACCAATTTTAATGTGAGCCATGTAGATGCTGATTCTAAACAGGTTGTATCTTTAGATGGTAGGTCTGTAGATTATGATTTGCTTGTCACCATCCCAACTAATATGGGCAGTGAGGTGATTGAAAGATCCGATATGGGGGACGAATTAAACTTTGTTCCAACTGATAAGAACACGTTGCAGTCAAAGGGTTATGAGAATGTATTTGTCATCGGAGATGCTTCTGATATTCCTGCTTCGAAAGCAGGATCTGTTGCCCATTTTGCAGCGGAATTTTTGACCGAAAACATTTTAAACTATATTGCTGGGAAGCCACTTAATGCGAAGTTTGATGGGCATGCGAACTGCTATATTGAATCCGGTTATAATAAAGCGTTTTTAATTGATTTTAACTATGACCATGAACCAGTGACTGGTTCCTTTCCGTTACCTAAGGTTGGCCCATTTTCCTTATTAAAAGAAACCAAAATAAATCACATGGGCAAAATGGCGTTTAGGCATATTTATTGGAACTTGCTTTTGAAAGGTATACCAATACCAACCGTACCACCCCATATGAAAACGAGTGGGAAAAATTTTGATTAAGTAATAAAGCTTAAATATAAAATTTTTTCTAAAAAGGAGTCGAAAAGCATGGAAAAGACATTGGCAGGCCAAACAGTAAACGTAACAGAGGAGGGCTATTTAACAGACAAATCGCAATGGAATAAAGAGATTGCTGTTGAAATAGCCAAGGAAGTAGGGATTGAAGAGTTAACAAGTAGGCACTGGGAAGTTATAGAATTTCTTCAGAAGGATTACGAGGAAACAGGAAAAATTCCTACCATTCGCCGTGTGAAGAAAGTGGGAGAAATATCTACCAAGGATTTATACGAGTTATTTCCAGAAGGTCCATTAATGAAGGCATCTAAGATTGCAGGATTAAGTAAACCAGCTAGCTGCGTATAATCGCGAAGGAGGTTATAAGGATGTCAGGAGAAGAAAAAATCAAGAAGGTTTCGATTATTTTTTCAAAAGGATCGCTAGAAGCTATCTATCCAGGATTGATTATGGCTAACGGTGCTCGAATGCAAGGGATTGAAGTAAATCTCTTCTTCACCTTCTTTGGAATGGAAGCGATCACAAAGAAGAAGATGGATAAAGTAAAAGTAGCCACTGTTGGAAATCCGGCTATGGGAATTCCAACCCTCATTGGTGGCCTACCAGGAATGTCAGCCTTTGCTACGAATAAGATGAAAAAACAAATGGATGAACTCGATATCCCGCCGATTCCTGAATTTATCGAAATGATTAACGATGCAGGCGGTACAATCTATGCTTGCTTGGCTACTGTAGAAATGTTTAAGCTATCTCGAGAGGATTTCTGTGATGAGCTCGAGGATATCATTACGGTGGGGGACTTTTATGATCTATCAGCAGGTGGTCAGATTATTTTCACGTAATAAAAGGTAAATCTTCACATGATTAATGAATAAAAATAAAAAAATTAGATTCACGTGGACTCGCATTTTAGTTCACGTGTTTTTTATTGGGTAGTTTTTTTCCTAGACATGAAAAAATGGGAGTATCTTGTCAGTTTAGATTTTACAAGATACCCCCACTATAATCGTTCTAAAATAGGCTCGTGCTCCTTTTATTTTTTTGTTTTCTTTCGGGAAAATACATTTAAATTTCTTTTTGCTTTCGTTGATTTTTTCACGTGGTTTAGGGAGCCGGTTTGCTCAAGGTAATCCTTTTCCATCAACTCTCTTGCTTTCGTAAATAAAATGGTCATCGTATGCCCCTCCTTTGAAGTTAGTAATTATAAGAAAAATGTAGAAAACGAACGATAATTAATGATATTCATAGATTTTTAAATGGATTTAGTTGTTTTTCATGTATTATCGCTTGTGAATCCATTTTAAAGCACAAAAACTAGTTTTGCAAAGATATTTTCGAGTATTTTATTTGTAATTTATGGTAAAACTCAGGAGAATTCAAGGTAAAAAAGGAATGAGTGATTTGCCCCGGTTTTTAGCTTTATTTATCCCGCATTTACGGGCAACTAACAATGAAGCAAGCTTCACCAACAAGGATGAAAAATTTAATGTTTTATTTTCATGGCAGTTTATCCTCCACCTCAAGCCTTTAGTGAAACGAAAAGAGTAGGTGGGGGATAAACACCCCGTAAATGTCCGATTGATTCAAGGGCCTTTAGGTCATACCCATGGGTCCTAACATTCACTGTGGGCCAACTAATTGAAGT
>JAWJLM010000087.1 GCA_040191315.1 Bacillaceae bacterium S4-13-56
ATGGGTCCTAACATTCACTGTGGGCCAACTAATTGAAGTGTCACTTTATTATTAATTTATTCCTGTTAAAGATGAAATATACTAAATTGACGTTTTCTTCAAAAGAGTAGTAACATGAATTGAGACATCGATTCCTGTGATCTCGGGGAAGGAGAAAACAATGGGGGACGAAATCAAACAAATTAGAGAAGCAATTTTTGAGATAGGAAAAGTAATTATAGGTAAAGAAGAGGTAGTAGAAAGACTGTTTATTGCTCTATTATCGGAAGGTCATGTGCTCTTGGAAAGTGCACCTGGTTCTGGTAAAACAAAGCTTGCAAAAAGCTTTGCTAAAGTAATGAATGGACGTTTTACCAGGATGCAATTTACACCTGACGTATTGCCAACCGATGTGACAGGTATCCAATTTTTCAATCCAAAAACACAGGAGTTTGAATTAAGAACAGGCCCTGTTGTGACGAATATTTTATTGGCTGATGAAATTAACCGGGCTACACCAAAAACCCAATCCAGTTTGTTAGAGGCCATGGGAGAATATCAGGCGACTATTGATGGGGAAACGGTCAAACTCCCCGATCCATTTCTCGTCATAGCAACACAAAATCCGATAGAGAGCAACCAAGGAACATTTCCATTGCCAGAGGCTCAGTTGGACCGCTTTTTATTCAAGTTGGACATGGGTTATCCATCGTTAGATGAAGAAAAAAATATTTTACGCTCCTATCAAAAAGAAGAGCCAATGGATTATCTATCTCCGCAGATATCTTTGGATTTAATTTTGAACCTTCGGGAAAAAGTAAAGGAAGTTGAATTAAAAGAACCAATGGTGGATTACATATTACATTTGGTTAGAGCCACACGAAACCATGCGGATATAGAAGTGGGAATTAGTACCCGCGGAGCATTGGCGTGTATGCGTGCTTCCCAGGCGAGGGCATTTATAAATGGTAGAGATTTTGTTATCCCTGAGGATGTAAAGGAACTTATCAAACCGATCTTTACTCATCGTCTTGTTTTAGGCATGGAAGCTTCTTTAAGAAAAACCCCTGAACAGATCATGGATAGTCTTCTAAAGGAAGTAGATGTACCCGTAGAGCTTGAGGGAGAGTCATGATCCCATTTGAAAAGGATAATAAAGGGCTAAAGCAGAAGCACTCTCTTTTATTATTTTTATCATTTATTTTGATTTTTTTAAGTGTATGGTTAAATCGATCAGGTGTTTTTATATTAGCTAGCCTTCTATTGCTATATATTTTATTAGTTGTGGGGATTGATAAGTGGGCAGGGAATCAGTTGTCCCTTCCTGGTGGTAAAAGAACCTACCGAATGTTCGTTGGAGATAAGGCAGAGGTGCCAATAACTCTAAAGAATTTTTCATGGATCCCACTCCAAAATGGAAGCTTACATTTTACAGTTGGTAATGTAGTTTCTGAAAAGACTTATAAAAAAATCGAAAGATATAACGAGACAGAACAGTCTTCCCTGCTGCTCTCTATTCCGGGCAAAAGCAATACCGAAGTTAATCTTTCCTTTGAGGCACAGAGAAGGGGAGTAACTAGTATTTCAGATGTCCATTTTCTTTTCAAGAATGTTTTTAGTCTTGAAGATATCTCATTATATTTGAGGAAAAACAGATTTATCGAATTGGTTGTTTACCCAGAACAGATAGAAGTGTTTGGGCTAGACGACCTTATGATACAAGCTCTCGGTAATTTGAGGGCTACCTATTCTCCATATGAGGATCTCCTTGAGCCGGCTGGGACTAGAGGCTATGTTTCAGGTGATCCTTTTCATCGAATTCACTGGAAATCAAGTGCCAAAACACAGCAATTGCAAACGAAGGTTTATGAGCGAAAATGGGAAATGTCTTGGACTATTATTGTGAATGTGGGAACCAAGACTAGACTTGGAAATCAATATATATCGAAGAAAATAGAAGAGTATCTTTCAGTTATTACATATTTCTATTATCGAGCGGCGAAATTTGGAATCCCAATAGAACTGCACATGAATATCAGTGGGTATGGTGCATCCTATTTTAAGATTGAGAAAGAAGACGGTGGAGAACAGTTAAAGAAGGTGCTTGATATACTTGCCCGTATAAGGACAAATGAAAGAATTATTCCCATTCATACGGTTTTGCATATGCTTAATCAAAATATCACCTACCACCGACATATTATTTTTCTTGGAGAAGAGGATGATTCAATCCCGTTCTATTTTCATCAATGGAAAAGAAGAGGAATCCAGCTTAATCGTGTTCAACAATCAGAAGAAGGCTATTTTATAGAATAGGGGTGAAATAAGTGGATACTAATTTTAGAATAACTCGGATATATCAATGGGTTAGTGAAGCGATTGCCATTTATTTTCTTCTCCTTCCTTTATTCTATATTTTAAAATTTCCTCCTCCCTTATGGAGTTACCTATTCATAATGGTTAGTGGATTAATTGGGTTTATAGTAGCAGAACGGTATTGGAAAGTTCTTGGCCCCATTCTTCTCATAATGCTGGCTATCACTACGACTGCCTACTGGGTGTTTCATTATCCATTGATGATTGCTGCTATTCTTGGAATTCTTTTTGGGTGGAGATATATTGCACATCAAACGGAAGCTGACCATCAAAATCAACTTCTTGTACTAATTTTAACGATTTTACCAGCTATCATATTTTTGTTCGTTGACTACCAAGTGAATCTATTAGTAATGGTCTTATTGCAGTTTATCATATTGGTTATTGGATCTTATTTGTCTGCAATGTTGGCGACAAAAGAAAGTTCACAGCTTCATTCGAACAAGGTTATCTTTATTTTCTTTTCCATATTAGTAGCAGTCATTCTCTTTTTATTTCCGCTTTATCCAGTCATTCGAGCTCTTTATGAACAACTTACTCGCATACCCATTGCTCTTTTTAAACTGGTGGTAGTAGCAATTGCTGGCTTATTAGACCTCATTTCTCAACTAACTGGTAGAGATCTAAATTTTATCGAGGCATCTGGCGGTTTGGAAAACGATGTTAAGCTAGGTGATGGAGATCTGAAAACAGAAGAAATGGAACCCTATGATGATACATTTATAACAATTGTCCATTGGTCGTTCTGGGGATTGGTCGCATTGGCCGGTATTATTCTCGTAATCTTTTTATTCCGTAAATATATACAAAAAGATGTTGAGCTTAGGGCAGAAACTCAAAGGGAAGTCACCACTTTAAAGGATACTGAGCAACCTGATTTTAGAAGGTCAGTAAAGACAAAAAAGCCCGATCATCCTGTAAGGAAGTCGGTTTTTGATTTTGAAAAATTCGCGCGGAGAAAGGGAATAGGAAGAACAAAAGGAGAAACAATCTGGGAGTGGTTTCACCGTTTGGGATTTGATGTATCTCCTGAGTTCGTTTCTGTTTATAACAGAGTAAGATATGGAGAAAAAGAGATTACCGATGAGGAAGTTGATGGATTTAAGACGACTTTGCAGGAAGCGAAAAAGAAAGTGAAGGATTTGGAGCAATAGATTATGAAACAAAAAAACGACACCTATTTAGGTGTCGTTTTTCAATGGAGCATAGCGGGATCGAACCGCTGACCTTTTGGCTGCCAGCCAAACGCTCTCCCAGCTGAGCTAATGCCCCATATAAAGCTGACAAAAAGTATTATATACTGAAATAGCTTTCCTTTCAAGTACAATTTTTTGTACCTTTTTTGGCAGAAAGTATAAAATTTGTGTAGCTCCAGCGGAAAAGCTTCCTCGAGTAATCTTCGA
>JAWJLM010000088.1 GCA_040191315.1 Bacillaceae bacterium S4-13-56
ACTTTCACCTGTTAGAGTTCGCCCATGCCGGGCGAACCAAAAAAGCTGTCATCCTTAAAGGATAACAGCTTTTCTCTATTCTTCATCATCACTGAAAGTGTTAAGCATTTCTTCTACCATGTCCCATTCCTCGTCTGTTTCAAGTTCGTAAAGGGCCATGTCATCACCATTACTTTCTTTTTCTTCATATCGGAAAGCAAAAACTTCAACCTCTTCATCATCTTTTTGATCTTCAGGAACTACAGCTATATAAGTTTTTCCTGTTTCATCAACTTCAAATGTAAACAAAACTTCAAATAAATGCTCATCACCATTTTCATCGGGAATAATGATTCGTTCTTTTTCTTCTAAACCCATTCCTTCCACCTCACAAACTTTTTGAGTTCGCATCTAAATAACCTTGTAGGATCATAGATGCAGCCATCTTATCAATGACTTTCTTTCGTTTCGCCCGACTAACATCTGCTGATAATAGTACACGTTCAGCAGCCATAGTTGTCAGCCTTTCATCCCAGAGTACGACAGGAATGTCTAAATCCCGCTCGATTTTTTCACTAAAACGAATGCAGGCTTCACCTCTTGGCCCAACTGTACCATTCATGTTTTTAGGGAGACCAACAACTATTTTTTCAGCCCCATATTCATCAATCAGTTGCTGAAGTTCTTTTAATGCTGGTGTAGGTTGATTTTCGGCCCAATGGATAGTTGTTACGCCTTGGGCTGTCCATCCAAGGTCATCGCTAACGGCAACGCCTATGGTTTTGGTTCCTACATCTAATCCTAGAATTTTCATATCTAAGCCTCATTATTCTTTTCTAAATAAAATTTCACCATTTCCTCAATGATCTCATCTCGCTCCATTTTACGGATCAAATTACGTGCATCTTTATGACGTGGAATATAAGCAGGATCTCCTGAAAGTAAGTATCCAACAATCTGGTTAATGGGATTATACCCCTTTTCCTGAAGTGCACCATGTACTGCCAGTAAGACCTCTTTCACATTATGATCATACGGTTCTTCAGAAAAGTTAAATTTCATCGTTTTGTCCATGGAACTCATCTTTTTCACCTCTTCTTCCATGTTTAAAAAACTTGGCATTCACAAAGGCTTTACAGTAAAAAATGTCTCGTCTTATTTAGATGGGACAGCTTTTTACTATCCTATCAATCCTATAACCTTGTTTCTTTTATCCATTATATACCGTTTGCCTATGATTGCGAAACCTCTTGTACATATTCTTTGGCAAAAGAAATAGCTTCTTCTAATTTTTCTGGATTTTTCCCTCCAGCCTGAGCCATATCAGGACGTCCTCCACCACCGCCTCCGCAACGAGAAGCAGCCTCCTTAATTAGATTTCCTGCATGGAACCCTTTTTCCATTAAATCTTTTGAGACTCCTGCTGCTAATTGTACCTTTCCGTTAGTACTTGTCCCTAATAGAATAACACAGGAACCTAATTTTTGTTTTAGTTCATCTACCATTGTACGAAGAGCATTCATATCAGAGACGTTTACTATTTTGTTTAATAATTGTACTCCATTGATATCCTTAACGTCATCAAGGATAGAAGAAGCCTCTAAATTGGAAAGCTTAGCCTTTAATGATTCATTCTCCCTTTGTAAATTCTTCACTTCCTGGACAATTGAATCAATTCTTTTAATGACAGAAGCTGGATTTGTTTTTAAGTGTTGTGCGACATCATTTAACATTTGTTGTTTTTCTGTCATATACTGATAAGCTTGTTTTCCAGTAACAGCCTCAATTCTTCTTGTTCCTGCTCCAATGCCTGACTCACTAATTATCTTGAACAAACCAATCTCAGCTGTATTTTGAACATGACATCCACCACATAATTCAAGGCTATAGTCCCCTACTTTTACTACACGAACGGTGGAGCCATATTTTTCGCCAAACAATGCCATAGCTCCCATTTTCTTAGCTTCTTCAATATCGTGATAACTAGTTCCCACTTCCGACGAATTCCATATCTGCTCATTAACTATTGATTCAATTTTTTCGAGTTCTTTGGAGGAAATAGAACCAAAATGGGAGAAATCAAAACGCAAGCGATCCGGAGCTACCAATGAACCTGCTTGGTTAACATGTTCACCTAAAACATCTTTAAGAGCACGATGCAAAAGATGTGTAGCCGTATGGTTTTTCACTGTATGGCTACGGGCTTCTCTTTCCACTATTGCCTTAACTGTATCTCCTTTTTGAATGAAGCCTTCTTTTACAATAGCTCGATGCAGATTCTGACCATTTGGAGCCTTCTGTACATCTTGTACTTCCATCAAACCATTAGGACCTTGGATCGTTCCTAAATCTGCAACTTGTCCACCACTTTCTGCATAAAAAGGTGTCTCTTCAAGGAATACAAATAATTCATTCCCCTCACTCACTCGGTCTACACGATCGGAATTATAGACAAGTTCTACTATTTTGGTTGTTGTTTCTAATTGGTCATAACCAATAAATTCACTTGGTTCTTTAATTTCACCTAAAATTCCTTGTTGAACCTGCATGGAGTCTACTTTTTGACGAGCATTTCGTGCACGCTCTCTTTGCAATTCCATTTCTTCTTGGAAACCCTCTTCATCCATCGTAAATCCTGCTTCTTCAACATATTCTTCTGTTAGTTCTTTTGGAAAACCGTACGTATCATATAATCTAAACACTTCTTTTCCAGGAAAAACGGTTTTCCCAGCTCCCTTTTCCCTTTCCATAATGGACGTTAAGATGGTCAATCCTTCATTTAATGTCTCATGAAAGCGTTCCTCTTCTGTTCGAATAACATTTTCGATATAAGACTGTTTTTCTCGGACTTCCGGATAAAATTCGATCATAATTTGGGCTACATCGCTGACCAATTCATACATGAAAGGACGGTCTATCCCAATTTGCTTCGCATATCGAACGGCACGACGCAGTAAACGACGTAAGACATATCCACGACCCTCATTTGATGGAAGTGCACCATCTCCAACAGCAAAAGAAACGGTTCGAATATGATCGGCAATCACTTTAAAGGCTGTATCTGTTTCTGGTGAGTCACCATATTGGGAACCAGAAATTTTTTCTGTATGTTCAATGATAGACAAAAATAAATCTGTTTCAAAATTGGTTGGAGTATCCTGAATTACACAAACCATACGTTCTAATCCCATTCCAGTATCAATGTTTTTCTTTGGAAGTGGTGTATAAGTGTCATCAGGATTATGATTGAATTGTGAAAACACAAGATTCCATATTTCTAAGTAACGTTCATTTTCTCCACCCGGATATAATTCAGGATCACTTGGATCATTTCCATATTTTTCTCCTCGATCATAGAAGATTTCAGTATTGGGACCACTTGGACCTTCCCCAATATCCCAGAAGTTCTCCTCTAAACGAATGATTCTTTCCTCAGGCAAACCGATATGATCTCTCCAAAAAACAAAGGCATCTTCATCTTCTGGATGAACGGTTACAGATAATTTTTCAGGCTCAAATCCAATCCATTTTTTACTAGTCAAAAACTCCCAAGCCCATTCAATAGCTTCCTTTTTAAAATAATCTCCAATAGAAAAATTTCCTAGCATTTCAAAGAATGTATGATGACGAGCTGTTTTCCCTACATTATCGATATCATTCGTACGAATCGATTTTTGGGCATTTACGATTCTTGGGTTTTCAGGAATGACTCGACCATCAAAGTATTTTTTTAGTGTAGCTACTCCACTATTAATCCATAATAAGGTCGGGTCTTCATGTGGGACGAGAGAGGCACTTTGCTCTACTCTATGTCCTTTTTCTTTAAAGAAATCCAGAAACATTTGACGCACTTCATGTGATTGTAATTGCTTCATTGCAATCCTCCTCTATTTTTTCGAAGTAACAGAAAAACTTGGCTTATCGTTAAATGGATTCTTGAAAGCGTATTTTGCTTTCTTAGAAGGACCCTTATACTCTGGAATGTAAGTCCTAGTGGCGAAAGCCTTAGTTTTCGTTTTCAAGTACATAAAGGGAAACTTCAATTGGCTGCCCCTCGAAACAAGAAAAGTACTTGTCTCTGCGAAGAAGCTCTGAGTAGCTTTCCTTCCTGCAATTACGCGGGGCAAAAACACCGAAGATAACTCGATGCTGCTTTTTCCCTGAAGCTAGACAAATTTTATACTTATCTTGTAAAAAAAAAACTCGCCACCTGCTAAAAAGCAGGGACGAGAGTTATATCGCGGTACCACCCTGATTATGAACAAATCAATGCTCATCACCTTTAGAACAAGATAACGGCTGTCGACCGGTGGGGTTTCCACACTCAGGAGTAGCGTTCCATAACCTTAACCCCGGAGCTTCTTCCAGCCAAGGAAGCCCCTCTCTATAAGGTGATTGTTATGTACTCGTTCCCTCATTGCTTTTTGTTATATTCTGCGACTAATTATAGTGAACTCCACAGTAGATGTCAATCTTGAAATAGAGCAATACGTGATTGATGGACAAGTACTTTTAGAACGGTTAAAACAGGAACAGCGAGAATCATGCCAATGATCCCACCTACTTCTCCTCCAACAAGTAAAGCTATGATAATAAAAATCGGATGAATGTGAAGACTCTTTCCGACAATAAAAGGAGAAAGCAGATTACTTTCAATTATTTGAACAATGACTACTGCACCTAAAACATAAAGGGCCATCCTAAACGAAACTGTTATCCCTAAAATTAAGGCTGGTGCTGCTCCAATGATTGGTCCAAAATATGGAATTACATTGGTGAGTCCCATAAATAAAGAAAGTAAAAGTGGATATTTCATTCCAATAAGCCACAGTAGGATAAAAGATACTAGTCCAACACAAAAGCAAACAAGCAATTGTCCGCGAATATAATTACCAAGACTTTTGTCCATTTCACTTATCACTTGATGTGCTTTTTCTTTTCTTCGACTTGGAATGAGTTTGTAAAAACCTTTCCATATTAGAGGATAATCTTTGAGCATATAGAATACCAATACAGGTATAACAGCTACATTAATAATAATCGCCATCATGTTGGTAACTTTTTTACCTGTTCCTTCAAGCAATTCCGTAATTTTAGTTTCAGCAAAAACGAATAGCTCGTCCATCCGATCATGTACTGCTTCAGGTAAATGCGCTGTTTGCTCATATGCTAATGAAATCCATTCGCGATAAGTTTGGATAAACTGAGGGACTTGTTCATTTAAGTCCTTTATCTGGTGAACAAGTAAAGGATATCCTTTATAAATTGCCCAGCCAATTCCGCCAAAGAAAAAGGAGTAGATGATCAAGATGGCTAACCATCTAGGTATTCTCTGTCTATGAAGAGATTCTACAATTGGATGGAGAAGGTAAGCAATAAAGGCCGAAATAAGCAAAGGCGTTGCAATTTTTAAAACAAAAGAAAAAACAACACGTATATAAGGATAAACCGCAAATAAGAGATATGAAAAAATGAGAATAAGAATTCCTAAGGCTACAAAATACATCCAATGAATTAATCTATCTTTTGATAACATATAACACACACCTCGAAAGAAAAGCACGAGCGCCCGGATTATCGACTAAAGAAGGTGAGGCCCACAGGACAGAGAATGCTACAATGAGCTTTTCCAAACAAAGAAAAAGCTTGCTTTTTCGAGGATGCGGGTCACGTAGGCGTTACCAATCGTTTCGGCGGGTCGAGTAATCGCAGTACTAACAAGATTTCACGCCTTGTATTAGAAATTAAGGAAACACTATTCACAACGTGAATCAATGATGATTTTTCGACTTGATATAAGAAACTGACTCTTTGTCGATTGGGCGCTAGGCTAAACAATTTTTATCTTCCGTTTTAAAATCCCCTGTCACAAAGAACAGGGGATCATTTTGGCATTTATTTGAAAGAAAACATTTTCATCCTGAAAATCGTTCCTGCTCATCAAAAAGATCATCAAGCGAACTAAGAGAACCGTCTTCCTCCACTTGATTAACATGGATGACTCCATTTTCAAGTGCTAGTTCAATAAAACAATTCCAGCAATAAAATGTATTATTCCCAATTTTTCCGATGTTTTTTTGTTTGCAATTTGGACAAAGCAAGTGAAGACACTCCAATCTCTCTATTAAATTGTGTTATTTCTAGTTTGTCCAAATCATAAATGTTTCATACGGAGAACTATTCGTAGTTTCCTAGCTATTTACTCATCATTTCCCATAAAGTCATAGGGTGACACATCTTCCTCATCTTCTATTACATGAGAAGCAAAAGAAAATTGGAGTCTCTCTCGTAAAGTCGAGAACCGCTGATACTCCTCCTCTCGTTTTACTCCATATAAGAATGCCTCTTTATCTCCAAGGAGAATCAAAGAAGACTTTGCACGTGTAACTGCTGTATATAATAATTTCTTTCTTAGCATTCTACGGTAACTATGGAAAACGGGAACAAGAACGATTTGAAACTCACTTCCCTGAGCTTTATGAATGGAACAGCAATAAGATAAAGTAAGCTGGTTCGCATCCTTACGCTCATAGGATACTTCCTTTCCATCAAAATCGACAATCATACATTCCTTTTGCTCCTCATTTTCGTCAGCCATTTGAATCGTAACAACGGTGCCAATGTCCCCGTTAAAGACACCTTTTTCAGGTTGATTGACCAATTGTAATACTTTATCACCAACTCGAAGGACTCTTTGACTTCCTTTCCATTCTCTTTTTTCGGAAGACTGGGGATTTATTAGGTTTTGAAGTGCCTCATTAATTTGGTTAATCCCAACATCGGATCGATACATCGGAGCTAATACTTGAAGATCTTTAATGGATACACCTTTCTCAATTGCTTTTTGAACAACCTTTTCTATGACACCGATTGCTTGGTATTCTTGACAATTGATGAAGGAAAAATCCCGGTCCTTATCTAAATGTGAAATAGAACAAGACCCTTTTTTCATTAAATGTGCAAGCTCTATAATTTTCGAACCTTCCGCTTGCCTATATACTTCTTGTAATTCGATAACGGGGATGCTCTCTTCTTGAAGGAGATCTGTCAAAACCTGTCCTGGGCCTACAGATGGAAGTTGGTCTTGATCGCCTACAATAATCACTCGCATATCCTTTGGAATAGCTCTAAACAACTGATTGGCTAGCCAAATATCAACCATAGAAAACTCATCAACAATTAACAGCTTTCCTTCCAAAGGTTCCTGCTGATTTTTTTCAAAAGACTCTCCCCCCTTCCATCCCAAAAGACGATGGATGGTCATAGCAGGAACTCCCGTAGATTCTGTTATTCTTTTAGCAGCACGGCCCGTTGGGGCTGTTAAAACAAAAGGAAAAGGATCTTTCCCTTTATAATCATGAGGGTTTAAAGATAGGCCATGATAACTAGCATAAGCATTAAGAATTCCTTTAATTACTGTAGTTTTTCCGGTTCCAGGCCCCCCCGTTAAGATAAATAAAGAAGAGGACAAAGCCCCTTGAATAGCTTCAAATTGCTCATTGCTATAACTAAATCCCTCTTTTTCTTCTATTTTCCCTATCATTTTCATGATTTCTGCTGTAGGAACAGTTTCCTCTATTTTAATCTTTGATAATCTTGCTATGTGATTAGCAAAGCCCTTTTCAGCATGATAAAGGGAGTGTAAATAAATTCTGTCATCTTCCAAAACAAGTTTATGCAGTTTTATAAGAGAATTTATTTCTTGGGAAATAAGTTTTTTTTCGACAGGGTATGTCGAAGGAAAAAGAAGATTATGAACCTTGGATAATAGAGGATCCACTTTGGAAAACACGTGGCCTTCTTGACTTAATTCATATAGGCTATACATGCAACCAGCTTGAACCCTTGATGGATGATCCATAGAAAGATTTAATTGTTTTGCCAATTGATCAGCTCTTTGAAAACCATAACCTTCTACTTCAAAAATTGGATGATAAGGGTTTCCTTCTATAATTTTAACCGTGTCGGTTCCATAAACTTCATATAACCTTTGTGACATTTGTAATCCAAAACCATATTTATTTAGATTCACAGCTACATATTCAAATCCTTGATGCTCTTGTAAATCTTTTACTAACCGATCCTTCTTTTCCTGAGTTAAACCTTTCACTTGATCCAAGGCGTCAGGGTCATTCAGAATAGATTGAACAGCTGATTCACCCAATTGATCAACGATTCTTTTAGCCAATTTTTTACCAATTCCGTGAAATAAGTGGCTTGAAAGATATTGGATGACTCCTTCCTTTCCGGTGGGAATCACTCGTTGGAAGGTGACAACGTCATATTGAGCACCAAATTTCGGATGTTCAGTTAAGCTTCCTTCAAAATGATAGATTTCTTTTTCATCAAGATAAGGGAAATGTCCTTTTACCGCTATTTTCTTTTCTTCTATTTCTTCATTCGTTTCTATAATACGAATGAGCCCAATGGAAAAGTGGTCCTCTTGATTATGGAAGAGCATTTTAAGGATCTCACCTTTTATATATCCCGCTTCCTTCAACTGTTCCATTGCACCCACCTCATTTCCCAATTATGATTCTTCTATATTATTCCATAACTCTGCAACCTTTTCCTTCGCATTAAGAGCAAGTAAATGATTTGGTTGTGATTCTATTGCCTTATCTAAATAAGATAAAGCTAACTCCAGATTCTCTTCAAATAGATATACTATACCAAGATTATAATGTGCATCACTATGGTTAGGATCAGCTTCTATAACTTCTATAAATTCTTTTTTACTTAGATCCACCGACCCGCTTTTTGCCAGAGCCAAAGCATATTGAAATCGCGCTTCTACATCTTCGGAATTTAATTCCACCGCTCTTTGCAAATGAGGAATGGCTCTGAGATCCTGTTCTTGATTCACGAGAGATAAACCTAGCATATAATAAACATCAGCTTCGTCCAACCCTTGCTGAAGGGCTTTTTCAAATTGTTTTTGTGCTTGATTAAAAATATCCTTTTCAAAATACAAATTGCCCAAGCCATAATAAGCCGTAGCACTTTTGGGGTCTATCTCTATGGCTCGAAGATAAAATCTCTCTGCGCGTTCATGATCCTGCAAGTGAGACAGCAGATTGGCAAAATTAACGTACCCAACAGGATCATTGGGGTTATTATCTATAGATTTCGTAAACATCTGTGCTGCTTTATCATACTTTTGCTCTTTCATAAAAGCTATCCCTTTTTCTATTTCATTCGACAAACTGACCACTCCTTTTCCTCCATTAAAAAGAAATCCCTCACTCTCAGGTGCTTGAGTCAGGGTTATCCAACATAGGATAGATAAGTTTCATTTTTTATGATTTTATCAATGGTCCCTCCACCTAAACAAACCTCGCCATCATAGAAAACAACTGCTTGGCCTGGAGTAACCGCTCTTTCAGGGTTCACAAACTCAACGAGCGCCTCTTGCTTAGACTTAGGAATAACCTTTACTTCCGTATCTTTTTGACGATAGCGAAACTTAGCTGTTACTTGAAAAGGCTCTTCTGGAAGATTCCCGTTGATCCAATTTACATCAACAGCCTCCAGGGCATTAGAATAAAGGGCATCATGATGGAATCCCTGTTCAACATAAAGTATATTTTTCTCTAGATTCTTTCCTACGACAAACCAAGGCTCTCCTGCTCCGCCAATCCCCAAGCCATGGCGTTGACCGATAGTGTAATACATTAACCCATCATGCTTACCTTTCACTTCTCCATTTAGTGTTTCCATAGTTCCGGGTTGTGCAGGTAAGTATTGGCTTAAAAATTCTTTGAAATTCCTTTCCCCAATAAAACAAATTCCAGTACTATCTTTTTTGCTTGCTGTTGCCAAATTATGCTTTTGGGCTATTTCTCGGACTTCTTTTTTCTCTATATGTCCTAGTGGGAACATAACTTTAGACAACACATCCTGGGACAACTGGTTTAGGAAATAAGTTTGATCCTTATTATCATCTTTGCCTCTTAGCATTTCGTAGTGATCTCCGTTTTTTCTAACTTGTGCATAATGACCGGTTGCCAAATAATCAGCACCCAATGACAAAGCATGATCTAAAAAGGCTTTAAACTTAATCTCCTTGTTGCACATTACATCAGGATTAGGAGTCCTTCCTGCTTTATATTCATCTAGGAAATAAGTAAACACTTTATCCCAATATTGTTTTTCGAAGTTGACTGCATAATAAGGAATGTCTAGTTGATTACAAACACGAACAACATCATTAAAATCTTCTGTTGCTGTACAGACGCCAAATTCGTCGGTGTCATCCCAATTTTTCATAAATATACCAACAACATCATAGCCTTGTTGCTTGAGCAATAAAGCTGCCACTGATGAATCCACACCACCAGACATGCCAACTACTACTCTTGTATCTTTTGGTTCCTTCATTTTATGCACCACCTTTCTGCTTTTTCTTGATGATATCTGCTACAATTTGAGCACCATTTATAATATCTTCTTCTGAATTGGCTTCCCCAAAACTAAACCGAATAGAGTTATTTGCTCTGTTCTTATCTTTTCCAAACATTGCCGTCAGCACATGAGACGGATCTATTGCTCCTGCTGTACAGGCTGAGCCACTAGAAGCTGCTATTCCAGATAAATCAAATTGCATTAATAGCTGTTCTACATGACAACTTGTAAAACTTATGTTGATGATTGATGAAACTGTATAAGCAGGGTCACCATTAATTTTAAACTCGATCCCATTTTTCTCAAGAACATTGATGAAATGAGATTTGAATTTTTTATATTTTTCTACACGGTCATCTCTTTGTTCCTGTAGAAGTTGCATAGTAGTTTGAAGACCAGCAACTGCATGAACATTTTCTGTCCCAGGTCTCCGTCTACGCTCCTGCTCCCCACCAAATTGTCTTGCTTCTAATGGAACACCATCTCTACAATACAAAAAACCAATTCCTTTAGGTCCATTCAATTTATGTCCAGACGCAGCAAATAAGTCAATGTTCATTTCCTGAACATTGACTGGCAAATAACCTAAGGCCTGTACACCGTCTACATGAAACAATGCCTGATGGTTCTTCAGGATTTCACTGATTTCTCGAATCGGTTGGATAACTCCCGTTTCGTTATTGACGTACATAACCGATACTAGAATAGTGTCGTCGGATAAAGCATTTTCCACATCCTCCACCTCAACCAAACCACTTTCATTAACTGGCAGATAGGTGACGGTAAAACCATGTTTTTCCAAGTGCCCCATGGCATGAAGTGTAGCGTGATGTTCAATGGAAGTGGTTATAATATGATTTCCACTTGCTCTATTAGAAAAAGCAGCGCCAATCACTGCAAGGTTATCCGCTTCTGTGGCACCACTGGTGAAAATAATTTCCTTTTCTTTAGCACCTATTGTTTGAGCAACTACCGCCCTCGACTCATCCATTATCCTTCTCGCTTGGCGACCAAAAGAATGAACCGAAGAAGGATTACCTATGGCAGTTTCCATAGCCTGTTGCATGCTCTTAACAACTTCTGGGTGAACAGGTGTCGTTGCTGCATGGTCAAAATAAATTGGCTTCACACTACCCCAACTTTCTTAATACTTAAATATAAAACATATAGGATTCATATGGATTGGTTTCCTCATAATTGGCAAGGTCTTCGATCGTTGTCGTGTCAAGAACTTCCTTAACAGCATCTCGAATCCTAATCCATAAGGCTTTCTTAGCTGGCTCTTCATTCTCTAACGCTTCTACTGGGCTAATAGGACC
This sequence comes from Bacillaceae bacterium S4-13-56, assembly GCA_040191315.1. Lineage (NCBI taxonomy): Bacteria > Bacillati > Bacillota > Bacilli > Caryophanales > Bacillaceae > Bacillaceae bacterium S4-13-56. The sequence goes on from JAWJLM010000088.1 coordinate 11,703, forward strand.
TTCTAGAACACGAATGACATCTCCTGCTGAAATTCGTCTCGGTTCCTTAGCAAGAATATACCCACCGTAGGCCCCTCGTATACTTTGAACAAGACCCGCATTACGCAAGGGAGCAATTAGTTGTTCTAAATAATGTTCCGACAAATCATAATCTTGTGCAATAGACTTTAAGGAAAGTGGTTTATGATCCTGCTTTTTTGCTAATGCGATCATAATCGTCAATCCGTATCTTCCTTTTGTTGATATTTTCATCCCGCTCACCTCTTTTTATCAATTCATTTATCAGTTTTTGTCCAAATGGCAAAGTATATCCCACGAAAGTTCCTAATAATAAAGCAGTCACAATGGTTCCTAAACCTAAAGGACCTCCTAATAACCAACCAATGAAAGCTACAATAATTTCTAGTCCATTTCGAACGGTCCCTACCTTTAATTTTGTTAACCTAGTAAGGGCTAGCATTAAACTATCACGAGGACCTGCTCCTATTCCTGAAGGAACATAAATTCCAATTCCGAAGGCACTAATCACAATTCCTATTAATAATACCACCCAACATCCCCATAAGGTAGTAGGTTCTGTGAATAGTAAATTGAATAGATCAATAAATATGCCAACAAAAATCATGTTTATAACAGTCCCAATTTTGGGGATTGATTTCATAACAATGGAAGAAACAGCTACAATAAATAGTCCCACTAAGATAGCCCAAGAACCGATTGTTAAGCCTAAATGTGAATAAAGACCATAATGCAGGACATCCCAAGGACCAATTCCAACTTCCTTTGCCTGTATTGTTAAAGAAATACCTAATGACAGCAAAAGAATGCCTATCACAAAAAATCCCCAACGGAACGTTTTTTCACGAATCGATCCCGTTAAGGGTAATTTAAAAATCAATCATGTCATATCCCTTCTAGCAAGCACCTTTGTTTATTTTCCATACAATTATAGCATGAAATATTTCATTCTTGCATTTTAAAGACTTAAACTATAGGCTTACGATATAATATGTTGATGTTTATCAAAGGAGAGGACGAGCATGAACCAACCACTTGCCTATCGCATGAGACCTAATACGATTGATGATATCATTGGGCAGACTCACCTTGTTGGAGAAGGGAAAATGATACGTCGAATGGTACAAGCAGGTAGACTTGCCTCCATGATCTTATATGGACCTCCTGGCACAGGGAAGACCTCTATGGCTATGGCTTTGGCCAAAAGCTTACGATTGCCATATCGAATGCTTAATGCAGTTGTGGACAAAAAGAAGGAAATGGAAATTGCAGTAGAAGAAGCAAAAATGTCGGGTCAGCTTGTTCTTATATTAGATGAAGTGCATCGATTGGATAAAGCTAAACAAGATTTTTTATTACCACATATAGAACGAAATTTAATTACTCTTATAGGGTGTACAACTTCTAATCCCTACCACTCTATAAATCCAGCGATCCGAAGTCGTTGTCATATTTTTGAACTGCATTCCCTGTCTGAAGAAGACATTAAAAGGGCTATTGAGCGGGCTATTGAAGACCAGGAATTAGGGTTAGGAAAAATGAAGATCAATTTTTCAGAAGAAGCCCTAGATCATTTTGCGCAATCCGCAAATGGTGATTTACGAGCAGCACTAAACGGGATTGAATTGGCTGCCTTCTCTAGCGGCAAGTCAAATGATGAAATCGACTCCATTGACTTGCAAACTGCTGAGGAATGTATGCAAAAAAAGAGTTTTTCCCATGATAAAAACGGGGATGCACATTATGATGTTTTATCTGCTTTCCAAAAATCTATTCGTGGCAGCGATGTAAACGCAGCCTTACACTATTTAGGAAGATTAATTGAAGCTGGTGATTTAGATAGCATTGCTAGAAGGATGATCGTCATAGCCTATGAGGACATTGGCCTAGCAAACCCTCAAGCAGGTCCTAGAGCAATTGCCGCTGTAGAAGCAGCTGAGAGAATTGGGTTTCCAGAAGCAAGGATACCACTTGCTGCAGCAATCATAGAGTTATGTTTATCGCCGAAATCAAATTCAGCCATAACAGCCATTGACTCCGCCCTATCTGATATTCGAAAAGGGATAACAGGCGATGTCCCTTTACATTTAAAGGATGCACATTACAAAGGAGCTAGTTCATTGGGGCGTGGAATAGATTACTTATACCCTCATAATTATGACAACGGATGGGTAAAGCAACAGTACTTGCCTGATAAAATAAAAAATCGAAAATATTACGAGCCTAAACATAATGGGAAATTTGAAACAACCCTTGCCCAGGTTTATGAAAATATTAATACTAAAAAGAAAAACTAGTGTTAACAAATCTATTTATATTTTTTTGAATAAAACCTTTCTTTCTGTCAATACTAGAAACAAAATATCAAATACAAATCTATTCATATAACAGAAAGGAAGATTTATTGATGGTTAAAGTTAGACAAGATGCATGGTCGCACGAAGATGATCTACTATTAGCAGAAACAGTATTAAGACATATTCGGGAGGGAAGCACTCAATTAAAAGCATTTGATGAAGTAGGTGACAAACTGAATAGAACATCAGCTGCTTGTGGATTTCGCTGGAATGCAGAAGTTCGTCAACGTTATGACCAAGCCATTGATCTAGCAAAAAGACAAAGAAAAGAGAAAAAAAGAGAGGAAGCTAAGATTCAACATGAGCAAAATAGATCTACACCTAGAATTCCATCTACTCCTGTTTTTCAATCAAAAATGGATACATCTGAATCAGTAGAATCATCTTCTATGTCACTGGATCATGTGATCCACTACTTATCAAAACTTAAGAAAGAAACGACTCAATCTAGTAAAACTCAACACGAACTAAATAAGTTGTCTACTCAGTACGAAGAAGCAATTAGCGAAAACGAAAAACTCCAAAAACAAGTCAAACAATTAGAAAAGCAATTAGCCGTGATGCAGGAGGACTATCAATCCTTTATTCAAATTATGGATCGTGCTCGTAAGATGGTAGTTTTTGATGATGAACAGGAAAGACCATTTCCTGCTTTCCGCATGGAGAAGAATGGCAATTTAGAGCAAGTCGCTAAATAATAGAAAAGGTGATTCCTTATTTCATTCGAGGAATCACCTTTTTATTGAACTTTTTAATGCCGATCAATATTTATTGGTTCTAATAATTTTTGAATGACATAACTTGCCATAATTAACCCCGCAACGGAAGGGACAAATGCATTAGACGATGGAGGCATCTTCGCCTTTCGAATAGGAGCGTGATCTGAAGCTATTTCCTTACGAACATCTTCGCGTATACGAATTGGTCTTTCCGTCGAATAAACAACAGGTACACCTTTTTTAAATCCTTCTTTTCTTAGTTTTGTTCGTATGACCTTTGCAATTGGATCATAAGAAGTCTTAAATATATCATCGATTTTGAATTTTGTAGGATCCATTTTGTTCGCTGCACCCATACTTGAAATCATCGGAATCTTTCGCTCTAGTGATTGCTTTATGAGGTGAATCTTAAAAGTAATGGTATCACTTGCATCAACAATAAAGTCCAGTTTATGTTCAAAAAGACGTTCGTAAGTTTCCTCATTATAAAACATTTTCATTCTAACAACTTCACAGTCTGGATTTATATCTTTGATTCGATCAGCCATTAAATCAACCTTAGATTGCCCTACCGTAGATAGTAGAGCATGGATCTGTCGATTTATGTTGGTAATATCAACGTCGTCCTTATCAATAAGTATTAATTTTCCAACACCCGAGCGAGCTAACGCTTCCGCACTAAATGAACCAACTCCTCCAATCCCTAAAACAGCTACTGTTGAATTTCTTAAAAGTTGTAACCCCTCTTTTCCTATAGCTAATTCATTCCTTGAAAATTGATGTAGCATGAACCCAGCTCCTTAAACACAATAATAAAAATTCCCTATATCTTACAACCTTACAGCTAAAGCAGTGGGGTTCTAGGATACTAACAAGCTTCTCTCTGATGCCCTTATCTTTCCTTTTGGAAAGAGTTTCCACCAAAGTACTGGCTTGAATTCTCCAAAAACATTAACGGACGTATTGCGTATAAGCAAGGCACTTCTCTCAACAAGCCTAGATAGACTCTTGATATGCTTCTCGTTCCGACTTCTTTTGGACGTTGTCATGACCAATCAGGTTTGTTTTATGCGATAAACCAACGCAATGTGTTGCTTTGTGATTGTTTTAGCCGTGCAATCTCGCAGTTATGCAATTCAATGAAACGCTTCCGTTCTTCGTGGCATAAGTCTACATCCATAGAATGGAGCGTTTCCTTGGTGTTTTCTTATTAAAAACGCACTATATAAATCACGTTGAATCAGGAATTCTCCGAAATCATTCCATCTTTCTGAAAGTTGCTTTTTGTTATATTCTCCTGTGAGATGGTTAAATTGACTCGCTTTTACGGCATAAGTATCTATTTTCTTTAAGGAACGACCTTGGTAGCCTAACTTGCGATCCAAGATAGATAGAAACATCGCAGGGGCTCGATTCGTTATTGATTTTCCAAATCGTTTCTTCCGATTACATTTCCCATTCTTTTGATTGCGAGTTGTCTGTTTCGAACGCTTTTGCTAGGACTGAAACCGCATGGTTTCGATTCGAACTTCAGAACCGAGAGAAAGGATGTCATTCGCCAATTTTTTTCCGTTGGACCGTGATTTTACGATAATGTTCTTTTCTTTTTTTACGTAGCTTCTCGTATTTTTTAGAATATGTCCAGGTTAGCTTTCCT